>CADCPV010000047.1 GCA_902803345.1 uncultured Eubacteriales bacterium
AATACTACCGGCTCCCCTGTCCTGTTTCTGCGTTCACAGAAAACGGATTCACGCCGACAAACGAAGAAAATGAGGCCATACTGGAGAATTCTGTGCTCGGGCAGGGGAACCTGCAGCAGCTGAGCCTTGCTTTTGGTATTGCAAGCCGCCTCTGGCTCACGGTTTACCAGCCGGAACCGGAGACCATCCGCTTAAAAGATGCCATGGTCTACGCAGTCTCATTAACGCTGTCCGTTCAGGACAGGGGCCGCATAGATCCGGACTGCTTTGTAACAAAGCATGGTATTCACGGGAAGACGGACCGACAGACGCTGCGAAGAATTTTCAAGCAGGATGCGCTCTACCGCGAGAAGAAACTATACCATTATCTGACGAATGACCAGCCTTTGTATCTGGAAATACCAAAGGATCCGGGACTTCCCATGACGCCGCTTCTGACAGTAAGCTACCAGGACCGGAACTCCTCCGGCTGGAACGTCATCCGGCTTTCCGTCCTCGGCTACGGTTTTTCTTCCGATTCCTTTGATGAAACCAGTTTCTTTACGGAGGGGCTGCGTCCGGATCTTCCGGACTGCCAGCTTCAAAATCCGGAATATATTTCCGACATGTATGATCGCTCTGCCCTGAATGCTTATATCCGGAAAATCAGCAGCGGCGCTTCTTTCACCGTCGAAGACCTGAAAGTCAAAACGCTTCCGGAGGATCCGGATGCCCTGTCGGGGAATTTCAGAACCATCTATCTCGTGACGGAAAAGAGCGGCCTTCGCTATCATGTTTATGAGCGCCTGACTGAGTTTTCCTTCTATGATGACAGGCCGAAAGATTTTTCGGATCTGCTGGCCTCGGACCGCTATGCCAAGATGCTGCGCTTCAAGTATGAACAATATCCCGGCGCGAAAGAACATTTCTTCATTTCTGCCGATATTCCTAACAAAAGCAACCCTGCCCAGATTGTCGCATCTTATATAAACCGGCAGGAGCTTCTTCTGGCCGCGGATGAAATCAGCGCGTTTCTTACTTATTTCGATCTGGAAAAAACGGGTTACGGCGCCTCTTATTATGTTTATTATGACAGCCCGAGTACAGGCCGTGCGGACTGTCGTCTCACAAATCTCGGCGATATCGAAGGCGGAATCTATGATTTCGCGGATCTGCCCGGAAAATTTCTGACCCGGTATCTTCAGTTCTGCCTGCATTACCGGCGTACCGATCTGTACCCGGAATTTACGGAAGAGGAGCTTCGGACAGAAAAAGAGAGCTGCCGACAGGATAATTCTCTCCTGAAAGGAATCTATTCCGCTCCCCATTCCGAGCTTTCGATCTCTGCAGTATTCGAGCTGGCCGAAGAGCTCGGTTACCAGCCGGAAGGAACACCGGATCATTTTATTCTGACAGGAAAAGACCGGACCGGGAAAAGGATTCAGGCAGAATTTTCTTATGACTTCATCGAGGAGACGCCCGATTCATATCAGCCGCTCTGTGCATACTTCCTGCTGAACGGGGAGAAACAGGAATATCCTGCCCGCAAAGCTTTCTGCCTCGGCACTTCCGATCTCCTGGACTTGATTCCGGATTTGAGGTAAAAAACGCCCGCTGCCTTTCTCGCAGCGGGACGTTTTTTCTGTGCTTTATTTCAGTGGGGATTTCTCCGGCTTCCCGGCTTTTCTCGGGTATTTTTCAGGCGTTTCCCGGACTTTTTTGATCAGGACAATCCGCCTCGGATCGTTTGTGACTGGAAGCGTAAAGTCCACGGTTTCCGCGATCTCTCCGCCGAGAATTTCGATGGCCTTTTCTGCCCTCTCGATCTCTGCATCGGACTCTGCGGACTTATAAGCTGCAAACACTCCGCCGGTCCGGACATAGGGCAGACAGTACTCTGAAAGAATCGACAGGTCCGATACCGCACGGGAAACGGCGATGTCAAAGGATTCCCTGAGGATTCCAGTAAGCCCGAATTCTCCCGGCATATTAAACCGAACCCCTTCTTCGGCCCGTCCATGCGCTGTAAAGGCATTTTTCAGATCCAGCACCGCAATCACATCCGACAGGAAATCAATCCGTTTCTGAAGCGCATCAAGAAGATAAACCTTTGCTTCCGGATTCACGATTGTAAGCGGGAGCCCGGGAAATCCGGCGCCAGTTCCGACATCGATCAGGGTTGGATTCTGCGGGACTCCGAGCGCTGAAAGCTTCTCCATGAAAAGAGGAGAGAAGAGCGCCGCGGAATCTGCGAAATGCTTCACAACGACCTCGTCATATTCCGTGATTGCGGTCAGGTTCATGACCTTGTTTTTTTCTTCCAGAAGCTCGAAATAGCGAAGGAAGGCCCGGGTTTTCTGCCCGGACAGCGAGATGTCCAAACCCAGAAACACCTCTTTCAGAAAATTCTGTTTTGTTTCATCATTTGTCATAAAAACTCTTTTGATCCTATCTGCAGATAAACATGCCGTATTCTTTCGGCAGATCAACTGCGCCGTCCCG
>CADCPV010000048.1 GCA_902803345.1 uncultured Eubacteriales bacterium
ACTCCTCTGAATCCATACAAAAATCCAATTTTATTCTATCATCCGCCTTACCGATTGTCACTCTGTGGCACTTATCAGCTTTCCATATTCTCAAATTCCCAATAAAACGCACTCATAAATGTCCATATGGTGGAGGGATCGTTCACCACGGATTCCAGTGCCGATCTATCCTCCCATCAAATTGGGGGTTGCTCTTTTTCCCGTGTACATGGGAGGGAAACAGAGTTGCAAAAAGAATTATTAAAAAAACTGAAAACCACCCCATAAAACTGCTTCCGAAATGTCCGTGAGTCAGAGAGGGAGAAAAGGACAGTCTCAACCCTAAAAGGAGGAAAACACATTGACACCAATTACTTTGTTTACTGCCAGTTGCCGAGGGGACAGATTCAACACTATGTATCCGTACCGCAGGATCGTCACAAACCCGGAGGAGATGGCCGAGGCCGCTCGTTTTGATCACGTTTTCGCAGAATACCGAAACGGCCACCGCTCCATCTCGGATTTCTTACGCTCGGATTGCCTTCCGTTTGATTGCGATAACGATCATTCAGATGCACAGAACGAATGGAAGACTCCGGAAGATGTGGAAAAAGCCTTTCCCGGCGTTCCTTTTTATGTCGTATACAGCAGGCATCACATGCTACAGAAGGGAGAACGATCCCAACGGCCGCGCTTCCATGTAATCTTCCCGATCGATCCCGTTACGGATGGGAATGTGTACCGGAAGATGAAAGAAGCCGTCCTGTCTCGATTCCCGTTTTTCGATTCCGGTGCCGGAGATGCCGCTCGATTCTTTTATGGCGTACCCTCTCCGATCGTCAAACTGTATGGAGGTGAAGCAAATGAAGCTGAATGAGTTCATGGCAATGGAGCCGATGCCTGCCCAGTCAGGTGAGATCACGATCTACCCCGGGGATACGGTTAAGAATGCAATCCCCGTTGGAGAAAGGAATTCCTCCCTGTCTCGGTTTGCCGCCTGTCTTATCAAACGATACGGCAATACACAGATTGCCCGAAAGAAATTCTTTGCTAAGGCAGCTACCTGCTCCGAGCCTCTTTCAGAGGTAGAACTGGGAACGATCTGGGCAAGCGCCGTCCGGTTTGGGGTGAGAATCTCATCCCAGGAAGGGTATATTCCTCCCGAAGAGTTTAATAACCCCATCCGTTACAAACCCAAAGATTATTCCGATGTCGGACAGGCTCATGTGTTCTCCAAGCACTGTCGAGACCGCGTTCGGTACTCCCCGGCTACGGATTATCTCGTATATGACGGTATCTGCTGGCAGGAATCCAAACCCAAAGCCCAGGCGGCGCTTCATTCGTTCACGGATCTTCAATTAGACGAAGCAAAAAAGCTTCTTGAGACCGCAGAAAAGCAAATGGAAGAGTCCGGTGTGAATGCCCTGATCGCCATTTATGGGAAAAATGGTGCCGACTCCGTATTGAGTGAAGAACAAGCGAAAGCATGTAGCGCATACGACGGAGCGCTTGCTTACAAGCGATTCGTGATCAAGCGCCGGGATTCAAAATACCTCACCGCCACTCTGAAAGAGGCACGGCCAATGGTGGAAATCGATCACCGGGAACTGGATGCGGACGGTTACCTTCTGAATACCCCGGAGTTCACCGTAAACCTGAAAAACGGCATGGATGGGAAACAGCCCCACAGAGCGGAGGACTATATCACGAAATGCACTACCGTTGTCCCCGGCGACCGTGGGAAGGATCTATGGGCAGATGCACTCCGCACTTTCTTTTGCGGGGATTCTGAACTGGAATCGTACGTCCAGCTGATTACCGGTCTTGCTGTGATCGGGCACGTGTTCGTTGAGGCGCTGATCATAGCCCACGGTGACGGAAGGAACGGTAAATCCACCTTCTGGAATGTTCTTTCCCGTGTCCTTGGTTCCTACAGCGGAAATATCTCTGCAGATGCCCTCACGGTCGGATGCAAACGGAATGTAAAACCGGAACTTGCCGAGACGAAGGGAAAGAGGCTTTTGATCGCTGCCGAGTTGGAGGAAGGAATGCGTCTGAATACTTCCCTGATCAAGCAGTTCTGTTCCACGGACGAGATCTATGCAGAAAAGAAGTACAAGGATCCGTTCGCCTTTACTCCGAGCCACACACTCGTCCTGTACACCAATCATCTACCGAAGGTCGGTGCAAACGATCCCGGAACATGGCGCAGGCTGATCGTGATCCCGTTCAATGCCCGGATCGAAGGCAGCGGGGATATCAAAAACTACGCCGATTACCTGTACACCCATGCGGGCCCCGCAATCCTCGCCTGGATGATCGAAGGTGCGCGAAAGGTGATTGAAGCAGACTATCAGATCACCCAGCCTGAATGCGTCCGGGAGGCCACTGGTCTCTATCGGGAGAACAGCGACTGGCTCGATCACTTCCTGAGCGAATGCTGTGAAATCGGAAGTACGTACAGTACTCCCTCAGGAGATTTCTATAACGCCTATCGCATCTTCTGCGGCAGAACGGGAGAGTATACACGATCTACGACCGATTTCTATGCTGCGATCGATCTCTCCGGCTTCACCAGAAAGCGCACGAATAAGGGACGGATAATTTACGGCGTTCGTCTGAAGCAGGAGGCGGATCCGTTTGATCTGACCACCATCTTCGAAGATTGAAGCCTTCGTGTCGCTCCATGACAGTCCCCGTATGAAATCTATTATAGAGCTTTTTCGGGGTCTGAAATCTCTATAGGCGTTTTTATGGAAAAGACTGTCGTTGCCCGACACGCTGACGATAAAGAGAAAGGAGAAAAAAGATGAAACACATTCCCATCGGCATCTACAGAGATGCCAATAACCCGATGCCCCCTGTGAGGGCAAGCAATTTCAGTACGGACAAGTATGACGGTATAGAGGTCCGGGCTGACGGAAAGAAGGGGTTAGTAATCATCCTGCGCAGCAAGCAGGTAACCCCCTACCCGTGGAAAGTCATTTTCGGCCATTCGGAAGTGTTCTTTCCCTCTCTGGAAAAAGCGCAGGAGTTCTGCAACACCCGGGGATATCACCCGGTGAAAGCGTAGGTGGAGCATGGAATCTGTACGATATTATCCGCTCGTCAGCTACGGTGACAATGAAGCGAATCTTCAAGCAATGACCCCGACAAACAATGTGAAGACTGTTCAGGAACGACATAGTTTCTGGCTCATGGAAATGATCCCGAATTATTACCGGCTCTGTGCTGCTGAGAAACGTTCCGTGAACTTCGTACAGACGCTGAGTATTCGCTGTCCCAAATGCGGGAAGATCCTCAGACCCATTACGGCCATAGCCGCCGAGCATCCGTTTCCTTTGTACACATGCGAGAGATGCTCAAATAGACATGATTCCCGTTCAATGCGGGAGACTAGAAAGGAGAAAACAAAATGAAAACCAATCAGGAAATGATGATCAACCGCGGACAGCCCGAATATCACAATGCCTTTTGGGCTGCTATGCATGGGGTAAAAGCATCCGCATTCGCCCTTGATGATGGATGGTCAAAAAGCACCGGAAGCTATGCTCTTCCTTCCTATTCATCCAATACCTTGGAAAAGAGCCTCCTCGAGGAGAGTGTTCTTCGGAAGGTTTGTACCGTGATAAAGAAGGCTATCGATGAATCAAAGATCTGGATAGCGGATTCGGATGATGTGGCCACATTCGTCCCGGAATTCGATGAAATACCGATCAGTGAATTTAGGGATGATTTTACTCGATTGCCTGTTGATCGATTTAAACTGGCAACTCTTCTCCGAATACCTACAGATTTCATTACCGATGCGGGATTTGATCTGGAGACTTATCTGGTAAAGCGGATCGCTAAGGCCATTGCTTTTGCAGAAGATAAAGCCTTTATCACCGGTAATGGGACGACAGAGCCGACCGGTCTGCTGCATGAAACAGACGGAGCCGAGATCGGAAAGACCACCGATTCATTAACTCTCGATAATCTGCTTGAACTGTATTTTTCCGTTCGCCCCACGTATCGAAAGAATGGTGTATGGCTCATGAACGATGAAACGGCTCTTTTACTGAAGAAATTGAAAGACGAAGACGGAGACTATCTCTGGGGAGGTGGTGAAGAAACGTTTATGGGTAAGCCGGTACTCATTTCGGAGTATATGCCGAACGCTGATCCCGGTGCCAAGCCGATCCTGTTTGGAGATTTCAGTCAGTACTGGATCATCAGACGCAGCGAGATCACCGTGAAAAAGCTCCGAGAACTGTTTGCTCTCAGTAACCAGACGGGCTATATGGCCTATGAGTTCCTTGATGGCAAGCTGCTCCACAGGGATGCAGTAAAGGCACTTCAGATCACTGCGGCATAATCGCGGACATAAGAAACGGTCGGGGCAGTACCGGGACAATGTTCCGGCCGTTTCCCCTAATTCCCCCTTTGAATGCGCTTTTTTGCGTACGTGACCCCCCGCCGTTCCCCGGGGCACGGTCCGTAAAGATTTAGATACCCCCGGTCCTATTGAAAGGAGCTTTATGGTCCAGTTAGGTATGATTTCCGTCAGGCAGATCGGAAACACGATCTACATAGTCAGATCGCTGACGAGCTCGTCAGCCAACGAAACCGCCTACGAAAAGGTGCGTCGCCTGATTATGGATGGTACAAAAAAGGATGCAGATAGGGATCTCTGATCCTTGATAATCCATCGGACTGAAGCGATAATACAGTACCCGCTTGAGGTCTGTCGGAGAGGAGGATTACATGAACAACAGACAGTCTCAAACCATTGTCAGCGACAGTGGAAAGATCACAGCCCTGTATTGTCGCCTCTCCCGTGATGATGAATTACAGGGAGACAGCAACAGCATCAAGAACCAGAAATCCATTCTTCAGAAATATGCGGAGGACAATGGATTTCGAAACACTGCTTTCTTCGTAGATGACGGGTACAGCGGCACTACTTTTGACAGGCCGGACTGGCAGCGGCTAATGCATCTGGTGGATGAAGGCAAGGTCGGCACGATCATTGTGAAGGATATGTCCCGGCTCGGACGTGATTACCTCCAGGTAGGTATGTATACCGAGATGGTATTTCCGAACAACGATATCCGGTTCATTGCCATCAACAACGGTGTTGACAGCATCAACGGTACCGAAAACGACATGACTCCATTCATCAACATCTTTAATGAATTCTACGCCAAAGACACCAGCCGAAAGATCCGCGCCGTGTTCAAAGCGAAGGGGCAGGCAGGAAAACCGCTCTGTACAAATCCGCCGTTTGGCTACGTAAAGGACCCTAACAATAAGGATCACTGGATCATCGAGGAACATGCCGCTGCCGTAGTACGGGAGATTTTCAGTCTTTGCGTTGACGGCTACGGACCGTCCCAGATTTGCGGAATCATGGTGAAGGAAGGGCATATGAATCCGACCGGCTATATGCGCTCCCTGGGCATAGCAACACCTGACACTCGTACGATCGTAGACGATTATTCATGGCAACCCAGTACTGTTTCTCATATTCTTTCCCGTAAGGAATATCTGGGCTGTACGGTCAATTTCAAAACGTACCGGAAATCATATAAGATCAAGAAGCAGCTCAAAAGGGATCCATCCGAATGGCAGGTCTTCGAAGGAACGCACGAGCCGATCATCACGAAAGAAATATTCGATATCGTTCAGCGAATCCGGAACGGCAGACGCAGGCGCACGCCTATGGGTGAAATGCCGATTCTGTCCGGCATGGTATATTGTGCTGATTGCGGCAGAAAGCTTTATCAGGTCAGATGTGCATCAACGAAGCAAAAGGAGTACATGGTCTGCTCGGGTTATCGAAAGATCAAGGGCGCTTGTACTTCGCATCATGTCCGAAATGACGTGATCGAAACTCTGCTGCTTGAGAAGATCCGCAATATCCTCGCTTACGTCGGCAGACACGAAGACACATTTGTGCGCTTGATAACGAAGCAGTCTCAGGAAGAGATGGTTCGCAGCCTCCGAGATAACAGGCGAGAACTGGAACAGGCCAATATCCGCATACAAAGGCTGGATACGATCATTCAGAAGCTCTATGAGGACAATCTTGACGGAAAGATCTCGGACGATCGTTTCGCAAGGATGACAGCCAGCTATGAACGGGAACAATCGGATTTGAATACCCGTATTGCCGAACTGAACGATTTGATGGAGAAGGCCAAAGTCCGGTCGGATGGCGTGGATAGCTTTTTGAAGATCGTTCGAAGCAAAACGGATGTCACCGAGCTAACACCTGCCATTATCCGGGAATTTGTTGACAAGATCTACGTCCACCAAGCTGAGGATTTTGAAGGACATCGGATTCAGCAGATCGATATCGCATGGAATTTCATCGGTATCTTCGATCCGCCCGATTCTGACCTCGATGCCGAAAAAAAGAAATCGGCATAGCCACCTATACCGATTTCATCTCCGGGATTACCCAATCCCTAATTTGTCCCTCCTCCGGGAGGGCTCCGTTTCGCTTTGTTCCGTGGTCCGCCTGGCCGTCAGACGACCTTCTTCCCGTCGACGTACACGGCCAGGATCTTCGTGGAGATCTCGAAGATGCAGCCGTCGGTGAGCAGGATGTCCGCGTCCTTGCCGACCTCGAGCGAGCCGACCCGGTCCTCCACGCCGATGTGGCGGGCGGGGCGGATGGTGATCGCCTGCAGGGCGTCGAAGGGCGGCATCC
>CADCPV010000049.1 GCA_902803345.1 uncultured Eubacteriales bacterium
GGGATTGGAGGCATTTATGATTATTGTCAAGGTCGAAGTACCCATCATGGGACAGGAATTCGACTTTCAGATTGACGAAAACATCCCTATGTATGAAGTCCAGGCTGAGATTGCCGAAATGATCTGCAGGCGTGTACAATGCGGAATGGATGGTGAGGATTACAAATTGCTGCTCTGGGACAAAAAGAGAAGTCTGATGTTGAATAGAGAAAAGACCGCATTTGAGAACGGGCTGGAGACGGGCAGTGAGCTTATGCTGGCATAGCAGACTTGGATTATTGGAAACAAGAAAGTATTAAGATTACTGAAATCATTCTGCAGGTAAAATAGCGATGAAAGATGTATTGTATTATGACCCACATGCCATGAAGACGGCGGCTTCAAAAGGAGCACATATCTTAGAGATAATAAAACAGGAAATAGATCTTCTGGAGCAGTCAGAGGAGTTTCCTGTCCGCAGACATGCGGACAGGAGAAATCTGGAGAGGCTTCGTGAGATTTGTGGTGGGTACGAAAAACTTCTGTTATATATGAATGGTGCCGCAAATGTATATGGTGCGGCAGAAATATCTGCAGCAAAAAATATTGATTTTTGATAAGGAAGATATAGTATGTCAATGAATATGCAACATGGATCCATGCCTGAACCGGGACTGGATAATTCTGTCCTGGAAAAGGTTGAAAAACTCCAGCTGTATTTTTCGCTGCTTCACGAGATTCTGACAGCCGGGATCTCGGACTGCTGGGTGGGGGATGGATATTCTATGCATGCTTCTGCGGAAAAAGAACTGTATGAGGAGGCGGAAAGGCTGGCAGAATCTCTGCGGCAAAGTCATAAGGGCATGGTGAAAAAAAATGGCAGGTAAAACATCAGCATTATTATGGGAATTGCAAAATCTGGCCTCAAGACTTGATTCCACAGTCCTTTGTCCGTTGGAATTGATAGAAAGAAATCTGGAAAAGAACTGGGACGATGCGGCTGTGACAGTTTTTTTGAAGCGTCTTGCCCTTCATGAGGAAATCATTAAGACAGCCAGGCAGGAACTGGAAAGGATCGGAGACTGTCTCCAGGAAGAAAGTGGTAGGTAACAGAAAGATGGCATGGACTATTCTGATTATTATTGCAGGTGCTGTTTTCATTGCGGGGATTATTGTCAGTATTGCATCCATTTTTAATAATAACAGGTCGACAGGCGGCTTAGGATATGAGGGCGGAAAGCGTAAAGTAACTGCCAACGGCGGTGTCAGCACCAAAAAATTGACTTATGGGCAGGATGCAGGCGCTGTTTTTGAACCTGGCCTGGATGTTTATGGAACTGTTTACCACGGAGGCGGCCGTCACCGCATGTGGGAGGCATATTTTGAAATCCCGGAAACCGGAAAAAGAACAAAGGTTGTTTTTCCCGAGGTGATGACGATCGGGAGAAGGAAGGAAGATATGGAGGAATATCCGAATCTGGTTATTCCGGAGGATAAGCTGATTTCAGGTATGCATTGCATTTTGAGTGGGAGACAGGGAATCCTGACTATTCACGACGCCGGATCCCTGAACCATACCTACCTAAATGGAAAGAGGGTGAAAGAACCGGTCCAGGTTCCAAGCGGTTCGCTGATTAATATTGGAAATACGAATATCAGAGTCAGCTACAAATATCATTGATGCAGACTGCCGCACTTTGTATGACAGGAGAATGTGATGGGGCGTATCAACTACCGTGAATTGGAATCTGCAGAGGATGAACTGCTGATGATGGCGGAAAAACTCAAGGTTCTTCATGAAGAAACAGAAGCAATTATCAAAAAGACCTATGCTATTGCAATGCGGACAGGATCGAACCAGGAAAGTTGTGAAGAGGCAGTCAGGTCAGGAAATAATTTAACAAAGGATCAATTGATGAGAGTCAGGGAACTGAAGGCTGTTTCAGAAAATCTGTCCCGGGAAGCCCTTGCACTGAGAAAAGCGTCGGAATCTCTTCACAATGTGATTCACGTCTATAAAAGAGCGGAAGAA
>CADCPV010000050.1 GCA_902803345.1 uncultured Eubacteriales bacterium
AACGATTCCTACCAGCGGGAGAAATTCTGGAACAGCATGAATCCGGCAGAACGTGCACAGTATTCCGCGATCCTCGCAAACCCCGATGTGGTGAAACAATCTGTCCAGCTGGATATGTACTGCGGCAGAGGACAGACAGTCATGACGTTCAAGGAAGAAAAGATCGGACTTCTGAACGGATTCGGTGCAAACGCAGAAAGTGGTGATGTAAGCGTCGGTGTCGGTGCAGACGGATCGGCTTCAGTCAGTGCCGGCGCATTCGGAGTCGAGTCAAAACCGGACGGGACATTGGAGGGCTCTGTCGCGCTCGGCTCGATCGGCAAGGTGACAGTGGATTCCAACAGGAACATGCGGATTACGATGAAGGACAAGAGGGGCATTAATCTCGGACTTGCCAAAACCGGACGTGATGTCTCGGCATATATCGGAAAAGATGGCGGTGTAGGCCCCGTCGATGTCGGCGGTACACTTTACGGTACCTACAGCCTTGCAAAAGGCCAGGTGACATCAGGCGGCATTAAATACAGCGCAGGCGCTGCTTTCTTCGGATTTATCGGCGCAGGTCATGAAGAAAACTTCAATATTGTGCAGGGTATTTCCACCTCCAGTTATTACATCATCCTTGCCGGAAAGAAGCACAGCATCGTCTTCAAGAGCGACCTCTCTTACCTGAAGGATAAAGACAAGGTCGAGAAGAAAAACGTCCCGGGCCTCCAGGAATTCCACCGGTAATGAATGTCGCCTGTCAGGCGACCACCTGTCCTTTTGCTGTGCTATAATGAGTGCAGCAAAAAGAAAAGGAGGAACTTTAGCGATGAGAAATTATCATAGATTCAGCAGCATGAAGGAAGTGCAGGAAGCGCCGGCATACGGGTTCTTCTGCGCTCTCGGGTATTCCGAAACGCAGGCGGCGGTCCTGACAATGATCGACCTGGACAGCCCAAAGGGCGGTTTTCCGGCGATTGTCGACGCCTTTGACAGCAGGAAGAAAGAGGATACCAGAAGTTTTTCACAGTTCTTCTGCGACTATGTATTTGATGAGGCAAGGCTGAAAAAGGACGGCTTCATCACGGAACGCGAACGGATCGTGGAAGACGTGGAAGCCCCGGCATCCGGCGGATTCTTCGGCCGGGTATTCTCGAAAGCCGCGAATTCCGTGAGAAATATGAGTGTTTCCGCGCCGCGCGCCAAAAAAGGACTGCGTGCCGACGGCGGAATGGTCGCGGACGAGATGATGGTCATGCGGGAGCCTGCAGAAGCCAATATGGCCGGCGCAGTGCAGTTTCAGGCTATGGCAGCCCCAATGCCTTCGCAGGCAATGGGGATGGGAATGATGGCCGATGCGGAAGCGGCAGGCGCGATTGAAATTCCGGCTCCGGCTGTCAGCATCGAGGATATCCGTACCGACAGCTATGAAACGATAGAGGAGAAGGGATTCAAGGATGTCAGCGTTTCCCCGACCTCCACATTCCGCACGACCTACAATACGGCTGCGGCGTCCGTCCTTCTGTCGAACATCCGCCGCGGTTCGAACACCCGTGAATCCATGGTCCGGACAGAGGAGCTTCTGAACTACCTGAGTTACGAACTCAAAAAGCCCGAGCAGGAGATGTTTGAAGTCACGAAAGAACTCGGCACCATCGACGGGAAGACAATGCTTTTCCTTGGCATCCAGGGGAAGAAGACCCTTCCGTCCCGCCAGAACATCTGCTTCCTTCTGGATGTTTCCGGCAGCATGAGCTCCCGCTCGGAGCAGATGGTCATGTCGATTTTCGCGGTTCTTTCCAAAATGAACGACGGCGATATTTTCAGCCTTGTGACCTATTCCAGCAACGATCATGTGGTCGTGAACGGCCTGAAGCTTCGAAAAGAGCAGGACATTGAGGAGCTTCTGTATACGGTTGTAAAGGATGTATACATTTACGGTGCAACCTACGGATCGGCCGGCATCGCAAAAGCCTACGAGATTATTGAGAAAAACAAGATCAAGGACGGCGTGAACCGCGTGATTATCCTGACGGACGGCGACCTGAATTTCGGCATCACCGACAAGGATGGGCT
>CADCPV010000051.1 GCA_902803345.1 uncultured Eubacteriales bacterium
GCTGTACGCCGGTTATACCGACGAAGGATTAAAAAGCAGAAGGTGGACTTCTCCGAAGCCCTGACCCCGGACGAAATAGAATCCGCCGTCGGACTTTCGGATGGTCCGGAACGGCAGATTCTGCATGAGGTTTATGAAAAGGCGCGGTATTCTGAGCGCGGCTGCAGTGAAGCGGATCTGCAGCGGATGAGAAAGGGAGCCGCAGGATAATCAGCGGTACTTTTTCCTGGGTGTGACGATTTTCGCAGTCACGATAATAAAGAAGATTAAAAGGAGCAGAAGCGCGAAGAGCGAGACGATGAGCCAGCCATCGAGGGCGGCAATCGGTTCAACACTCTCCGTCGACAGCTGCTCCTTTTCTTTTTCACGGAAAATGGAACTGGTGCTGTCGGCTTCGCCATAGGACAGCCGAACAGAACCGAGCGGAAAATCCCGGTAGAGATAGGTGACGAGCTTGCCGCCCTCGACGTCTTCCACCTGTTTGTCGAGAATGTCGAATGTGATTGTGTCCGGCAGCAGGATTGTTCCGCCCTGATCCAGAAACAGGAGAGCCCGTTCCGGAGTCGGAAGCGCCAGCGGGGAACTGGTAAAGGCGGCATTCATCGCGAGGGAACTGTCCAGCTCGCCCGGAAGCACCTGATGGAAATAGTTGAAGCCGTAGTCCAGAAGCGACTGCGTGGACAGATACTGCGCACCGTCTTCGCAGCCCATGACGACTGCAATCAGGCGCATGTTGTCCCGCTCGGCATAGCTTACGAGGTTGTAGCCCGAATTTTCCGTATGGCCGGTTTTTCCGCAGACCACGTCCTCATTGTAGTATTCGGAGGAACGGCGGATCATCAGGTCTGTATTGGTCATCGGAATATCCTTCGGAAGGAGCGTATCTGCATGATGCACATAGGAAGGCGTCGAGCTGATTTCAACAAATGTGGTGTTCTGGACACAGGCACGCATGATAAGCGCAAGGTCATAGGCGCAGGTGTAATGCCCGTCTTCATGCAGTCCGTTCGCGTTGGTAAAGACGGTATTGACGGTTCCGAGCCGGAGCGCGCGTTCATTCATCAGCACGACAAAATTGCTGATATACTCGGAGATATGGATTGCGAGGGCGTTTGCGACTTCGTTTGCGGATGGCAGCAGAAGTCCGTACAGGCACTCCCGAAGTTCCATCTGCTCGCCTCTGCGCATACCGATGTGGCTGGAGCCGGAAGGGATGTCGACCGCCGCAAAGGGGAAATCCACGATATCCGAAAGGGAACTGTTTTCGAGCGCCAGAAGTGCCGTCATGAGTTTTGTCGTCGAAGCCGGGTACATGGCGCGCGTGGCATCTTTGGCATAGAGAATTTCGCCCGAATCCGCATCCATCAGGATGGCGGTGCTGGCGCTTATTTGAGGCGGCTGCGGCCATTCCGCGGGGATTGACCCGATAATGCGGTCAACCTCCGCCTTGTCCGCCGCGTAAGCCGGTACGCTGAAGCAGAGTATGATGAGCGCTGAAAGAAGCAGCGCGGTGATTTTTTGCAGGTGTTTTTTCATGGTCTGAGTATAGCACGATTACATGGGAAATGCAAGGCAGGGAAAGCCCTTGCCGTGTTCACAGAAGATTCACAGATATATTAGCACTCACCTCTTGACAGTGCTAACAACACATGTTATAATGCTGCATGTGATGAGGGAAATGCCTCATCTCAGAAAAAGAAACCGCGCCGGGTTTCCGGCAGCATATACATGAAGGAGGTATTGATCATGTTATTCCCGAGTATTTTTAATGATGATTTGTTTGATGGATTCTTTGGCTTCCCGTTCCCGGAAGACAGACGGCCCGAACGGCGCGACCAGAAACCTGCACGCCCGGATCGTAAATTCTACGGCCACCAGGGCCAGGCGCTGATGAAAACCGATGTCCGCGAGACCGATAAGGCCTACCTGGTGGAAATGGATCTGCCGGGCTTCAATAAGGACGATGTAAATGTCACACTGGAGAATGGGTACCTGACGGTTTCCGCCGAGAAGCACGAAGAGCATGAAGAGAAGAAGGAAGGCACCTACATTCGCAAGGAGCGTTATGTCGGCTCCTGCCAGAGAAGCTTCTATGTCGGCGAGGATGTGACCGAGGAAGATATCAAAGCGGCCTTCAAGGAGGGTGTCCTCTCCCTGGATATCGCGAAGAAGGTGGAGCAGCCGAAGATTGAGGAGAAGAAAACCATCTCGATCGAGGGATAATACTGAAACTCGCCTGCGGGATGATTACAACAGGAAATGGCTGGGAAAGAGACAGACGGCCGGATCCGAAACAGATACCGGCAGCCGATGCCGATCAGATAGGGGCGGTGAAGCAGATGCTTCACCGCCCCGGTTGTATGTTCCGGAAAGAGATACTCAGCTCCCGATATTGATGTCAATCAGGAAGCGCCGCTTTTCGCTCTGTTCGGTTGAAACGCTGATCTCATCCATGAAACGGATTTCATTCTTCTCTTCCGGCGAATAGGGTTTCCATTCGGGCATCGGAAGGCCCGCCGGGTCCGTCCCGTTCGGGTCGCCCCGTTTCGCGAAGTTGGTCCAGTAATTGCACATCCGCCGCGCGAGATCGAAGTGATGGCCGTCGAAAGGACGCCAGCAGCGGATCAGGGTTTCAAACTCAAACCAGAGATCGCAGGAATGATAAGCGCCTGCGTCGTCTCCGGGAATTGTCGGGCCGAAACGGTAATACCAGGGCCTGCGGCCATTCCTTGAGAGTGTTTCCACCGCAAGCTGCGCGCCGAGCTGGAAGGAAGAAACCGAGGCGGTCTCCCGGAGTGTCCTGCCGGTTTCTTTTGCTTCCCGGCAGATAATGTCGAAATACTCCTGCCCGCGGTCTCCGAAATTCTCCTTTGCCCAGGCGAGGACCTCCTCCGGCGAATCGCCCTCCGGCCCGACCATAAACTCTCCGGTCGTGTTTCCGATCAGGAAAGGAATATCCTGGAGCTCGTTTTTGATGACAGACTGCGGCATGTCGCGAAGAAGGAACATCTGATCGACAACCGGGATTGCGAAAAGTCCCCACTCCAGCTGCTTTTTCTCAATCAGGGCCGCGTCGAGCTTCCGCGCCTCCTCAATGCTGTCAACGCCGAGGGCTTCCCGAAGGAAGCGTGATCCTTTTTCCTCCGCTTCCGGAAGCGTGATCCGTACGCGGGTCAGGAAGGTTTTCGGATACTGGTAGGTGAAGGCCCCATTGGACTCGACGATCGCCTTCTGGAAAGCGCCGCGGGACTGCGGCGAACAGAGATGCGCGTAAACTGCATCTCCGCCGGCGGACTGGCCGAAGATCGTGAGATTTTCAGGATCGCCGCCGAAATTTGCGATGTTCCGCTGAACCCAGCGGAAGGCGCAGAGCTGGTCCAGAAGCCCGAAATTGGTCGGGTGTTCCGGGTCTTCACGGGTCAGATCCGGATGCGAAAGGAATCCGAAGGCGTTCAGCCGGTAACCGATCGAAACGAGGATCACGCCGCGGGACGCAATCCGTTCGCCGTCAAATTCCATCTCGTAGCTATAGCCCTCCTGGAAGCCGCCGCCGAAAATCCAGATCATGACCGGAAGCTTTTCGTCCGTGGATTTTGCGGGGGTCCAGATATTCAGATACAGGCTGTCCTCGCTCATCGGGACATTCGGATCGACGTGCCATTCGCGGCTGTAGAAAGCATCCGGATTTTCGCCGGGGGTGCGCTGCATGTTGATCGGTCCGAATTCAAAACATTCCCGTACACCCGCCCAGTTTTCGGCAGGCTGCGGCGCCCGCCAGCGGTTTTTTCCGACCGGCGGCGCCGCATAGGGGATGCCTCTGTAAACCGTGATACGGGCGTCCGTGCCCGGAAGACCTTTGACGGCGCCGTTTTCTGTAATGGTTTCTCGAAGCATGGAGAACCCCGCTTACTTCTTAAAGAGCCGCTTTGCGAACTCCGCGACGGCAAAGCGCCAGGGCGCCCATTCATGATAGCCCGGAGATTCGAAATAGACGATTTTATAGCCCTGTGCGCGCATCTCTCTCGTCTGGGCGCGGAGCCGTGCCGCAGCCGGTTCATAAGCGCCGGCGTTGACAAAGAAAAGATCGAAATACGCGTTGAACATGTCGGGATCCGACAGGAGTCCGAGCCGATCCTCACGGTCCGAACGGATGCCGGGTGCAGACAGTACTCCTGCGTTTGCGAAGACTTCGGGATATTTGATGACCGCATTCATCGTCTGTCCGCCGCCCATCGAGAAGCCGGAAATTGCCCGGTGATGACGGTCCGCAAGCGTGCGGTACTTCTTGTCAATGAAGGGCACACAGTCGCAGGCGATCAGGTCTTCGACAGGGCTCGCGACCGGGTTCGCGCCGATCTCGCCGTCTTTCCGGTAGACATAGCCGCAGTTCAGGACAACAATCATTTCCTCGCACTGGCCGTCTGCGATCAGGTTGTCCATGATGTTCTGGACCTTGCCCTGCCAGATCCAGCAGGATTCGCCCTCGCCGCCGCCGTGCTGCAGGTAGAAGACCGGGTAGCGTTTATCGCGATTCTCTTCGTATCCGGGCGGTGTGTAAACCCAGCAGGATCTCCAGTCGCCGACCACTTCGCTGTAGAAATAGTTCATGCGGACAGATCCGTGCGGAATGTCGTCGTGGAAGAGATAGAAGTCGGAATACTTGTCCGGCAGTTCGAAGAAATTCATGACGCGGCTGTAGCCGTAGCCGTAAGGCATGTAAGGGTTCAGCGCGCGGGTTCCGTCGACGAAGAAGTTGACAAAGTGGAAGGCCGATTCCAGCCCGGAAACGGTCACGCGCCACCAGCCGTCCTCACCCTTTTCCATCTCAATCGGCGTGTCCGGGAAGGAACCGCCTGCGCCTGCCACCTGTACGGATTTTGCATCCGGTGCATGGAAGGCGAATTTCACGTCTCCGTTTTCGAGCACTTCGACGCCCTTCGGCAAATCATAATAGGTGCCTTTTGACCGGACGAGGTCCTTGTGGGGATCATCCCAGAAGAGCGCATGGGCAGTAAGTGCCTGATTCTCAAGGATTTCTTTTCTGATCATCACTGAACCTCCTTTTCTTTGAATATCAGCTGCATGAATTCACGCGCCGAGAAGCGCCAGACGTCCCAGACATGGAAGCCTGGATGATGATAGCCGATCACGTTGACGCCCTTGTCCTGCTCCTCTTTGATGACCGGCGCAGTCCGTTCGGGATAGCCTTCGTCATCGCCGCCCGCAATAAAGAGCACATCGAAATCACGGTTGACTGCTTCTGCATCGTTGTAATATTCACTGTAATCCCAGAGACCGAAGCGGTTTTCGATCGGGAAGCCGCCGGAGAAGACGCCGACATTCGCGAAGAGATCCCTGTGTTCGTTCGCGATATAGAAAGCCTGCGCGGAACCTAAAGAGAGCCCTGCCATCGCGCGGTGCTTCCGGTCCGGAATCGTGCGGTAAACTTCATCGATATGCGGAATGCAGTCCTCAGTCAGTTCCTTCGAGAAATCACCCGGCAGGAAAACCGTGTCTTCGCCCGGAACGAAAGCATAACCGCAGTTCATGACGATGATCATTTCTTCGCAGAGTCCGTCTGCGATCAGGTTGTCGGCAATGACATTGAGGTGGCCCTGCCAGACCCAGCCCATTTCATTTTCGCCGACGCCGTGCTGAATGTACATCACGGGATAATGTTTGTCGCTGTCGTCATAGCCGGCCGGCGTATAGACCCAGCAGAGTTTGGTACGTCCGGTGACGGAGGATTTGTAATACTCCATGCGGACATCGCCGTGCGGGACGTCCCGGAGCATCCAGAAGCCGTCTTCCTCGCCCGGCAGGTCGAAAATGTTGATCGGATAGAACCAGCCGTAGCCGATCGGCGCATCCGGATTAACCATGAGGTTTCCGTCCACCCAGTATTTGTGGTTGTGGAAGCCGGGCTTGATGCCGGAGACAACACAGCTCCACCAGCCGTCTTCACCCTTTTCCATCGGGACCTTCTCGTCGCTGAAGTAACCGCCGCAGCCCGCAACTTCCACTTTCTGCGCATTCGGCGCATAATAGCGGAAGCGAACATCGCCGTTATCAAGGATTTTGATGGCGGGTTCAGCGTCCGTAAGCCAGATCTTTCCCATACGGCCTGTGACCCCTTTTCCGTTCGGGTCCAGCGTGAAGTCCATCTTGAGATCCTTGTCAGGCTTGTGGAAATAGAGTATGGACGAGGCGGTTATCGCGTTCCTGTAATAATCCTGTACCATACGTGATCGTCCTTTCTTTATTCTCTGTGGAAAATGAACGAGACTGCGCACATTTTCCCGTCTCTATGATAGCCTTTTTCCGTGAAACCGTCAACAAAAAACCGAAATGAAACAGAAAATCGAAGGTTTTTATGGCGGACCTTGGCTGTTTGTGGTAGAATGAATTCACATACGAAAAACAAAGGAGACAGGCATTTATGTTGTCACAGGAAAAACTGCAGGAATATCTCTCGCGCTGCATGGAAAGTGCGGCGGATTTTGCGGAGATTTTCGAAGAATACGAAGAGAATGAGACGATCGAAACGCTGGACTGCCGCGTGGAAAAGGTCGAGCGGCAGATCGTGTCCGGCATCGGCGTCCGCCTGTATCGGGGCGTGCAGTCCGTTTACGGCTATACGAATGAGACGGATGATCAGTCTGTTCTGCCGCTCTTGGATGATTTGCGGGACGCGATCGGCGGAAAAGAAGAAAAAGAATCATCCGTGGTTCTTTCCCGCGTGGAATACGAAAACCGCCATCCCGTGAAGGTCGATTACCGGACTGTCTCTCCCGAAGACAAAGCGGAACTTTTGTTCCGGGCGGAGCGTACGGCGAAAGATCAGGATCCGCGGATCGTGAAGACCGTGGGGCGCATGCTGAACGTACGCGAGGAGGTGCAGATCGCCCGGTCCGACGGGCGGCTGATCGGAGATGTCCGCGTGCGGACGAGGATGTTCTGCGAAGCCTATGCGAAGGAAGGCGCGCTCATGATGAGCGGAGGCGACCGTCCGGGCGCCGGAAAAGGCCTGGAATTCTACGAGGAAGTGACTCCGGAAGAGATCGGGAAGGAAGCCGCGCGTCAGGCAATCGTCATGCTTTCGGCCAGAGACTGCCCCTCCGGCAAAATGCCGGTCGTCATTGACAGCGCCTTCGGCGGCGTCATTTTCCATGAAGCCTGCGGGCATGCGCTGGAGGCGACGGGTGTCGCCCGGAACCAGAGCGTTTTCGCCGGAAAGAAGGGGCTTCAGATCGCTGCGCCCTGCGTGAGCGCGATGGACGACGGAACGATTAAAAATGCCTGGGGTTCGCAGAATATTGACGACGAGGGCAATTTCCAGCAGGCGCGCCTCCTCATTAAGGATGGAATTCTCCAGACTTATATGATCGACCAGCTGAACGGACGCAGGATGGGCGATGAGTCCACCGGTTCCGGCCGGCGGCAGTCCTACAAATTCGAGCCGACTTCCCGGATGTCCAATACCTTCATCTGTGCGGGAACGGACAGTTTTGAGAGCCTCTTTGAGGGGATTGAGCGCGGCCTCTATGCGAAAAAGATGGGCGGCGGCTCCGTCAATCCCCAGACCGGCGAATTCAATTTCGCGGTCCAGGAAGGATACCTGATCGAAAACGGAAAGATCAGCTATCCCGTGAAAGGCGCGGCGCTGATCGGGAACGGCGCGGATATCCTGATGAATATTGAGAAAGTCAGTGACAACCTCGCACGCGGCCAGGGCATGTGCGGTTCGCTTTCGGGTTCGATTCCGACAGACGTCGGCCAGCCCGCGATCCGGGTTTCATCGATTACGGTAGGAGGTACGGCAAATGAATAAGGAACTTTGGATCGCCCGCGCGAAGGAGCTTGGGATCGATGAGCTGGAAATCTATGAAATGCTGCAGTCGGAGCGTGCGCTGTCCTGGTATGAGGGAAACATGGACAGCTTCACGACGAGCCGGGTACTGGGCAGATCGCTTCGGGCAATTGTCGGAGGGAAACAGGCGGAGATGGCGCTCGAGCAGGCGGAGGATGCGGAGATGGACCGGATCCTCGGATCGCTGATCGCGCAGGCGAAGGTGGTCAGCTCGTCGGATCCCGCGGCGCTCAGATCCCCCGAAAAAACAGAAGAAGTACAGAGTAAAAAGCACTTTGTCCGCCCCTCGGTCCCGGAAATCAAGGCGGTTTTGGAGAAATTGGAAGGGAAAATCCTTGCGGCGGACCCGCGGATTTTCCAGGTCGGCTCCGTATCGTGGCAGGACACGACGGAAGTGCGCCGGATCCATAATTCTCTCGGCCTCTCCATAGAAGAATCTTCCGTCGTCCAGATCGTAATGGCAGAAGCGGCTGCGAAGGAAGGCGAGGAGATTAAGACAGCTTATAAGATCGAGGTTGTGGAAGATCTTGCGGACTTCGATGCGGACAAATTCACGGCGAAGCTTTCGGAGGAGCTTCTCGGAAAACTTGGCGGAAGGAGCCTTCCGACCGGCCGCTATCAGGTCATTCTTGAAAAGGATGCGATGACAAGCCTGTTCATGGCCATGGCATCGATGTTCTCCGGGGAACAGATCAACAAAGGTATTTCGCCGCTTCGGGACAAACTCGGACAACAGATTTACTCGGAACTCGTGACAGTTGTAGACGATCCGCGGAATACGGACGCGCTGGAAATCTGTAATTACGACGACGAGGGCTGTCCGACAAGACGGAAGGAAATCGTGAAAGACGGTGTGTTTACAACCGTTCTTCACAGCACGAAAACCGCCATGGCAGCCGGGACCGAGAGTACCGGAAACGGCTTCAAGGGCAGCTACAGCGCACCGGTTTCGGTCCGCCCCAAAAACTGCATGATCGTTCCGGGCGAAAAAACACTCGAAGAACTTCAGGAAGAGATGGGGGAAGGCCTGGTGATCACGGATCTTGCGGGACTGCATGCCGGCATCAATCCGGTCACGACGGATTTTTCGCTGCAGTGCTCCGGCTATTATGTCAAGGAAGGCAAAAAAGTTTTCGGCGTGAGTCTTGTCACGATCGCCGGGAACTGGCTCGCGCTGATGAAGGAAGTTGTCGCAGTCGGCTCGGATCTTGAGTGGTCCTACCGGTCGATTGCCTGCCCGTCCGTCCTGTTCTCAGGTGCGGCAATCAGCGGAGAATAAAGGAGAAACACATGGCCTGCAAAGTAATTGTTACCGGAAAACACACAGCGGAAACCATCCAAAAGTTCCAGAGCGTTCCGGACTGCGACATCCGCTTTTATGAGACGATTTCGGAGATTCCGGAAGAAGATGCCCGGGACTGCGAACTGCTTCTTGGCGGCGTCAGCCGGGAAATTGTGGAGAAAATGCCGAATCTCCGCTTTGTGCAGCTTTTCAGCGCAGGCGCGAACGGATTTTCGTGGCTCCCTGAACGGGTGGTTTTAGCGAATGCCTACGGGGCCTATGGGGATTCGATTGCGGAGCATATGCTGACGACAACCCTGATGGCGATGAAGCGGATGCCCGAATACCTTGAAATGCAGAAACGGCAGGGCTGGGAATTGTTAAAGGATATCGACCGCTTCGA
>CADCPV010000052.1 GCA_902803345.1 uncultured Eubacteriales bacterium
CGGGATAGGCCTTCTCGAAAGCCGTCCGGATCGCAGGCGCTGCCTCTTCGCCGTAGGCGTCAACGATTGCCTGATAGCGCATTTCATTATAGCTTTCCGCTTTTCGGGCGTCAAACAGAAAAAACGCTGACATCAAAAAAATATCTACAATCACAGCATTTTCACTTGTTTTCCGACCTGTCAGGCGTTATAATACAGTCAGTTTTAACAGAAAGGACAGGTGTAATCCATGAAGGAAATCACAGAGTACATCAAAGGCGCGGGAACCTTCTTCCTTGCGACCGAAAACGGGGATCAGCCTGAAGTCCGCCCGATCGGCGTGCTGCAGGAGTATGACGGAAAGCTTTATACAGCTGTCGGCAAACATAAAAACGTGTATAAGCAGATTGTTGCGAATCCGAAGATCTGCATCTGCGCGATGAAGCCGGGCGCCGGCTGGGTGCGTGTACGCGCAACGGCAGTGGATGCGCCGCAGGAAATCGTGGATAAGGTGTTTGAGGACGGCCCGTTCCTCAGAACCATTTACAACGAAAAGACCGGACTCGAGCTCGGTGTCCTGGAACTGACAGACGGCGAAGTGGAATTCTGCAGCATGATGGGTCCGGACCGGACAGAAAAGCTGTGACAAAGATGGCGGACGAAAAGAAACTGGTACCTGACAAATACGAGGGCCTGTCGATTTTTCGCCCGCCGCTCTCTTTGGAGCTGGCGGGAAAAAAGTTCGATCTCATCATGGATGACGGCTTCGACAAAAAGCTGATATTTACAGATGGGAAAACCCTCCTCTACGGCGATCCGGGCGAGGAGAAGAAATACGAATACGACTGCCTCAAGATGGACGATCAGTGCTATTTCGTGAATTTCGAAGCACGTCCTTTTACCCATCCGAGGCTTGGCATCACCCTGATTTTAGACACCCGGGAATATCTTGTGACCGGGGCTTTTGCGACGCTCGGGCTGGATCCGAAATTCCCGAAAATGCCGCATGTTGACATCAAATTCGGCGCGATCATGCGTCCGGATGGGACCGTTCCGACGGTCCGCCATGGCTATACGGCCGACATGGCGGGCACATCGATTGACTGGAACTACGGTTCCTTCAATATCGCGCACGTTTACCAGTCGGAGCGCTATTACCGCGTTGCCTTCACGCCGCGCGCAATCGAGCGCTCGATCCGCAACAATCCGCAGATGATGAACCCGGGCGGGGGAGAAGCCCGGCCGCGTCCGACGGCGGCTTATGAGGACTATATGGATGCGGTCAAGATCCGCGACGGCCTGTATGCGGTCGGCCTTGTTGAGACCAACCTCTGCAGACGAAACGGCCACGGCAACAGTCTCTTCTTCCTGATGAACCTCAACGAAATGCATGATGTTGGCCGGTCGTTCGGCACCAACGGCGACAACGAAGACGAGAACTATACCTTCGGCGCTTTCGGCGCCTGGTATGACGCGACGACCGTGAAGGAAATGCCGAGCATGTATTACATCCACTGAGAAAGGATTGATTTATGAGACAGGAATACAAAGAACTTCCCAAGCCGAAAACCTATGAAGGCATGTCCCAGTACCGGCCGCCGCTGTGTTATGAACTGGTCGGCAAAACCCTGGAACTTGTGATGGATGACGGCTACGACTATGAACTTCAGTTTATTGATCGAAAAACGCTGAAATACGGCGTCAAAGGCAAAAAGGCGAAAGAATATACCTATGACTGCCTGAAAGCCGATAATGACACATATTTCGTCAATTTCGAGGTCAAGGGTGCGAAGCCGCGCGCGGGGCTTTCCTTCATTCTCGATATGGAGCAGAGCCTTGTGACGCAGAATTACTGCACCGTCGGCCAGAATCCCCGCTATCCCAAGATGCCGAAGCCGACCATCACTTTCGGCGCGATCCGGAAGGAAGACGGAACCGTTCCGACGATCCGCCACGGCTATACCGAGGATCTTGTCGGGCGTTCAATCAAATGGTCCTACGGTACACTTCAGGTCGTCCACGTTTATTCGAGCGAGCGCTATTACCGCCTGACGGTTTCGAAGGAAGTTTTCGAGCGGATGAAAGCGGAGAATCCGGAGCGTTACGAAGAAATGATGAAGCGCAGCGGCGAAACGCTCTACGAAGAACCGGCGGACTACATCAAGATCAAGGAAGGCATTTACGTGTTCAATGCCAACGAGGAAATGGCCTGCCGCTCCCGCGGACAGGGCAACAACCTTTTCTTCCTGATGAACCTGAACCGCATGCACGACGTCGGCCGTTCCTTCGGCCACAACGGCGATGGCGGACCGGAGAATTACACCTACGGCGCGTTCGGCGAATACTATGACACGAGCGAGCTGCACGCGAGAAAGAGTACGGAGTATATCAGATGAGAAAAACGGCTTTATGGAATATTCTGACCAGTCATTCAGAAAAGCATCCCTATGGGATGATCCTCTGCGATGAGCTATCCAGAAAAAAACTGACCGTCGCAAAGAAGACGGGGGAGGAGAAAGTTTCCTTCAAAGGTCTTCCCTATGTGAAGGTCAGTGATACGCTGTATCTGGGGAGCCTTGACGGCGCACCCTTCCTGTATGATTCGAAGCGACCGAAGGATGCGGCAAATGATCTTGCGCGTTTCCCGAAGACGGATGATCTCACGGATTTTGCGCGGGAGATCAGCTTCGCGCCGGACGTAATCCTGAAAGCAGAATTCCAGGACGGCGTGCTGAAACTTTCGGAGAATGAATTCCCGGTCACGGTGCGGAAAATCAGCGCCAAGTGGTACCTGATTGCGCTTCGCGGGAACAAATCCGTGATTCTTTTAGACGCTTCCCGCTTCCTGGTGTATGCCTTTACCGACGGCAGCTTCATCGGGGGATATCTGGAAGTGTAAGGGAAAAACGCCGGTGATACAAAAAACAGGTCCGCTGTACCGAAACGGTATGGCGGACCTGTCCTTGTATATCACTTCCTGATTTTGTTTCAGTTGCTTCTGCGGATCCAGTCGATGAGTTTATCGCCCCAGCGGACTTCCTCATCCTGCGCATCTTCGTCAATCGGGGTGCGGAGGCTTCTGGTGCCTTCCTCGCCGTTGATGTCGACCCATTCGCCGTCCGAGTTGACTTCAATCTTTCCGAAATCGCCGTAGGCGTTGTTCTTCTCAATTTCGGGGGCCTGATCCATTATCGCGGCGGGCGATTCGATGGCAGCGGCCTTATTATCTTTTTTTCCGCAGGCGACTGCGGTGATTATGAACATCATTGCAAGAACGAGTAAAGTGATTTTCTTCATGGTGAATTACCTTCCTTTTCTGTTTTTCTCTTTGCCTCTAATGACAGCCAAAGAGCAGAGCAGGTTGCAGGGAATCTGAAAAAAAGTAAAAATATTTTTCAGCCCGGATAAAGCAAGAAAGACGCCCGAAATACGAGACGCCCAACAAAGATAATATAGCACAGGAACACAGGAAAAATCAAGCATTTTCTAAGAAAAATGCGAAGATTCTCTGTTCTGAACAATGCCTTTTCCGAAACTTTGGCGATGCTGCCATATTGTAATTCCTGTGAAAATCGGTTATCATACAGTCAGAAAGGAAAAAACAGATAAGAAAAACTGAATAGCTGGTTTCTCAGCAAAAAAGAAAAAAGAATAGCAAAAAGCTTCAGGCTGGAATGAACGGTCCATCGACTTACAGAAGTCAAGATTCCCTGAAAAGAGAGGGAAAAAGAGGACAACGGGGAATTCAAAAAAGCAAGAAGCCACCCTGCAGAAAGAGAGGTTGAGACAAGTGTTAAAAGAACCGATCGATGGCTGAGAGGGCTGTTGGATGCAAAGAAATCTGACAGCCCTCTTATTTTGCGCCTTCGAAACGATCCTGGCATTTCACAGCACAGATTATCACGCCTGTCTTTTTCGCTGTACCTTTCCGTTACGCAAGCGTCAGTTCGTGCATCGCTCTTGTGCAGGCGATGTACAGAAGATGCCGGTCAAAGCCCGTAAGGTCGTAGCTTTCTGCCTTCGGGACAAGAACCTCGTCAAACTCGAGGCCTTTCGCCATGCGGACCGATGTGACAATCACGCCGCTTTTGAACTTTTTCGTATTCTCAGAGAGCAGGATCAGCGAATCCGGGTCCGGGGACAGCGCGCGAAGCTTCTCATAATAGGCTTCGGCGTCGCGGCCGGATTTCAGGATGATCGCAAGCGATGTGTGCGGTCCCTGATGGAAGGCTTCAACCTTCTCAAGAACAAAGGACAGTTCTTCCCGCTCTTCTTTGAAGTGTCTCTGTTCCGGCTCTTTTCCGTGCCGGTCAATGACCTGGAGCTTCAGCTCCGGACAGATCTGGAGAGCGTAATTCATGATCTCCGCGGTGGAGCGGTAGCTTTTCTGAAGCTCGATAAAGAGTGCTTCGGGGTAGCGGAGAAGCAGGTCGGAAAGCCCGGACCGGTTCCAGGGATTCATGCACTGCCCGTAATCGCCGAGAATTGTCTTGTTGCAGGGATACATGATGTTCAGCACCGCGTACTGGACAGGGGTGTAGTCCTGCATTTCATCAACGACAAGGTGGCGTATATTTCTATGGCGCGGCAGACCGTGGTAACCGTGCCAGAGATAGAGGAAGGGGAAGACATCCGGCCACTCAAGCTGTTTTCCGTGCATTTTAAGCATTTCCGGACGGCCGAGCCATTTGTAGAAGTCCCGGTACAGCGCCTGCGGAGAGCGCAGAATGAGCATCGATTTCAGTTTGTTCATGACCGCGCCTCGCTTTTCAAAGCTTCGGTGCAGGCCGCCGCGGTAGCGGTATTCCTCCAGCACTTCGTCCGTGATCGTCGGAATCCGCTCGAGGATCGGATCATACTGATAGAACAGGAACTGCTCCTGGATCCATTTCGCATCGACCGTCGATCCGTCGTAATGATAATCCTTCGCACAGAACGCGCGCTCCGGAAGCACCTTCAGATATTCATCCAGGAGCCCTAAAAAGGCGCTGTCCGATTTGAAGTCTGCCCGTTCCCGATAGTCCGGATCGTCAATATCCAGCGGATCGCCCGGATCTTCAAAATCGATCACATCGTCGAGCGTATCCATTGCAAGTTCATAGAAGCTGTACTCGCGGACCGGTTCCTCGCCGAGTTCCGGGATGACGTCGGAAATATAATCGGAAAAGGCTTTGGAGGGCGAGAGGATCATGATATCCTCCGCCTTGATTTTGCCGCTGAAGCGGTATAAAAGGAAGGCAATCCGGTGCAGGGCGATCGAGGTTTTGCCGGAGCCGGCGACACCCTGGATCACCATGACCTTCGCCTTTTCGTTGCGGATGACGACGTTCTGCTCACGCTGGATTGTCGCGATGATGGTTTTCATCCGCTCGTCCGAGGTGTGGGAGAGTTCCTCCTGCAGCACTTCATCCGAAACCGTCTGCGCCGTATCCGTTACATAATCGAGATGGCCCTTTTTGATCCGAAACTGCCGTTTCTTTGTCATCTCGCCGCTGATCCTGCCATCCGGCGCGTCGTAATACGCAGGCCCGGTGTCGTGATCGTAGAACATGCTCGAGATCGGCGCGCGCCAGTCGTAGATCAGGATTTCTTCGTTATGAAGGAAATTGAAGCGGCCGATGTAGAGAGGAAGCGTTTCTTTGGTCCCGTCCTCACGGAAATCAATCCGGGCGAAATACGGCGAATCCAGAAGCTTCTGAAGATGATCCCTGGACTTTGCGACGAGCCGCAGGTTTGCTTCGATGGACCGGAGGCCCCGGTCGAAGCTGAGCCGCTCCCGTGTGTCCATGTCGTAATAGGTTTCCTTCCGGTCCTCCTGGGTTTTGTCGTAGGTCGCAAGGACCCGGTCAAAATCTGCCTGAATGACCGCGAATTCCTCGGAAAGAACTGCCTCCGTTTCCGTCAGGTGTGCAAGTTCTTCCGAATAAAACACATTTTCGTCTGACACGCTTCATCACCTCCTTCTGCGTGCTTTTTCCTGAAAGGCCGGTCCGGCCGTTTCAAAAGAGCGTCA
>CADCPV010000053.1 GCA_902803345.1 uncultured Eubacteriales bacterium
CAGTATGCTGATGGCGGTCCTGATGCGGCAGCTGCAGCAGATTTCCGACTTTCCCTTCGACCTCACCTATCTTGTCATGGATCCGGGCTACAATGAAAAGAACCGGCGGAAAATCGAGGAAAACGCCGCGCTTTTGGAGATTCCGCTGACGATCTTTGAAACCGACATATTTGATGCGGCAAATTCCGTCTCCGAAAGCCCCTGCTATCTCTGCGCCAGGATGCGCCGCGGACATCTCTATCATAAGGCACAGGATCTATGCTGCAACAAGATCGCGCTCGGGCATCACCTGAACGATGCGATCGAAACCGTGCTGATGTCCATGTTCTACAGTGCGAAAATCGAGACGATGATTCCGAAGGTACATTCCGACAATTTCCCCGGCATGGAACTGATCCGTCCGATGTACGGCATCCGCGAGGAGGACATCATCGCCTGGGCGCACTACAATTCCCTCGAATTCATTCGCTGCGCCTGCCGATTCACGGAACGCACGGAAGCACTTCTCGGACTCAACGACAAGGAAAGCCTCTCAAAACGCCGCGAAGTCAAGGAACTGATCCGCTTGCTTTCAAAAGAAAATCCGGACATTGAGCACAACATATGGAATGCCCTGCACAATGTCCAGATTGATACCTTCCCCGGATATACGCATAACCGCGTACGGGAAAGCTTTCTCAAAAACTATTCTGCCGAAGAATCCGAAGATGCCTGAACGCTTCTTTGACCCGCCCGGGGACAGGTACCAAATGGGTCAACTGACGAAGCAGTTGACCCATTTGGTACCTGTCCCCGGGCGGGTCAATTCACCCTTTCGCATCATCCACGACATAAGGCCAGCCGTTTTCCATGGCAAAGCGATGCGCCGGTGAGTTTGCTTCCACATGGAAGATGATCTTATTGCGCTCCTGATAGTCATAGCGGTATTCGTTGAAAGCCTTTGCGCCGATCACCTGAACCGATCCCGGAATATAAATATCGGTAATATATTCGCAGTACCAGAATGCATAATCCCGGATTTCATATACGCCGTCCGGAACAATCACTTCTCCCATCATGGCCGACGGGCAGGAAATCAGGGCTTTTCCGGCGCGATCCAGCAGCATGTACCCGTCATTTTTGAAAGATCCGTTCTCATCTGAAACCACGTATTCGCCCGCAGAAAGCGCGCCGAGCGCCATATCGCCGAATTCCCTGAGCCGGCTTCCCAGATCCAGCACATAGATTACCCCAACGTTAATGGATGTATCCTGTGATCCGAAGGCCTCCGTTCCGAGCACATAGAGGCTGTCCGGAAGCGAAACTTCCGCGATCTCAGTCTCATAAAACGCATAATCGCCGATTTCCTCCACACCTTCCTCGAGCGTCACCTCCGAAAGCATCCTGCAGTAGGAAAAAGCTTCATTCGGTATCTTTTTTGCGGCAATTGTCGCCGAAGTCAGGCTTGTCGCATAAAAAGCATTGCTGCCGAGCGATTCCACTGTCGCGGGCACTGTGATTTCTCTGAGTCCGCTCATGGAGAAGGCCGATTCTCCGATTACCGAGACCGTTTCAGGGATTTCAATATTCTCCAGACTGAGACAGAACTGGAAGGCGTAAGGTCCGATTTCCGTAAGCGTTTCCGGGAATTCAACCGAAGTCAGCGGCTGGGAACTCAGTGCATAGTCTCCGATCCTGACCGTCCCTTCCGGCACGCTGAAATGACCGTCCGCATCCGGAAGACAGGCTGCAATCAGGACCGTTCCGTCTGCAGAATACAGCGAACCTTCCCGGACGGAGAAAGCGGTATTTTCCTGGGACAGAATGAATTCCTTCGTAAAGACATCGCAGAATGCGCCCGGCTCGATATCCGTCAGACTGTCCGGAATCCGAAGGCCTTCTTCGAATGAAGTGCCTTTTCCGAGTGCGCGTGTTCCGAGGTGCTGCAGGGTGCCGGGCAGTTCCGAAAGCGGGAAGCTGCAGTAGAAAAAGGCTTCATTTCCGATATCCCGGATGCTGTCAGGCAGTGTAATATCCTGCTCCTCCATAAAGCTGAACGCATGCGGTGCAATGATTTCAACCGTATCCGGAATATAGAGTCCCCGAAGGTTTGTGATCCCCCCTAATTCGATGCTGTAAATTCCGCCTCCGATCACGGTCAGCGGAAGACCCTGAATCTCTTCCGGAAGTTCAATATACTCGTCATCGCCCTCGTAGTAATAGAATACCGCATGCGTATCCTTCAGGAAGAAATGCATTTCCCCTTCATCCGTTTTCAGGATTTCTTCAGAACGGATCGGTTCCGTATCATAAGACAGCGAGATTTCCTCCGCCTTTGCATAGCTTTCCGCATAGGATCCGGGACTGCAGTGGAAAACGAGGCTCGCTTTCCTGCTGCTTTCTCCCCGGATGCGGATCAGGCCGTCCGGCAGGTACAGTTCTATCGTATAGAAATAACCCAGATCGAACACATCCAGTTCATCCAGCACCGCAAGATCGAGGTCGCGGATTCCGTCCGGAACCACATAACTTCTGTAGGGTGTTCCGGCAAATTCCAGAAGCGCATCACCGGCTTTATTCGAAAGCGCGCCGGAGACTTCGGAATAGCGTGGATTGTCCGGATGCACTGAGAATGTCCGGACCGGATACCCGATAAAGGCACCGGTTCCGATTTCGGTCAGTTTCTCCGGAATATAGATTTCCTGCGTATCCCAGGTGAGATCCATGGGATCAATGCCCTCGTACACAGCTGAAAAGGCGTATTTCCCGACCTTTTCGAGACTCTCCGGGAAAACGGGCATCTGAAGCGACCCGGCCCCGAAAAAGGCATAACTTCCGACAGAGAAAAGTCCGTCCGGAAGCTGAACCGTATCGAGTGAGGACAGGGAAAAAGCGTCCTGCGCAATGCTGATGGCACTGTCATCTATGATAAGACTCCCCGTTTTTGCCGCAGGACAGGCGATCAGCACCTCATGATTCCTGTTGTACATGATCCCGTCAACTGAACAGTAATGCGGATTATCAGGACTGATCCGGATTTCCGAAAGGTTTCGGCAGCAGGCAAATGCTCCGTTCTCAACGAAAGTCGTTTCCGCAGGAAGCTCGATTTCCGTGAGCGAATCGCATCCGTAAAAGGCATAGGGCCCGATGGCACTCAGATGTTCCGGCAGGTCAACACGCAGAAGCGCTCTGCAGTTTCCGAAGGCACGTTCCCGGATGTCGCAAAGCGTCTTCGGAAGATTGATTGTCTCTAAACTGATGCAGTTCAGGAAAGCCTCCGCGCCGATTGATTCAATTCCTTCCGGAAGCACAACTTCCCGGACCGGCGTGAAGCCGGTTTCATTATAGAGTACGGTATTCGAAAAAGCCCTCTCTCCGATAAGCGTGAGCGGAACCCCCGAAACCAGTTCGGGAAGCTCCACACGTTCATCCGTTCCGGTATAGGAAAGCAGTTCTGCGTGATCCGCATAAACCGCGAAGCTGAGCACTCCGAGAACGGTGCTCTCCTTCACGATTTCAAACTCTTTTTCCGGGCTGATTGCGGAAGGCTCTGTGACATAGAGGAGTCCGTTTGCATCTTCCAGCGTCACGACATAATACAGCTCCTCCGAAAGCTCAGAGGCATGCACAGTTGTGAAATCCAGCATGTCTGTGAGCGCACGATGAACAGCGCCGGAGTCACCGCTTTTCCGCCATTCATTCACCGGAAGCAGCTGTCCTTCCGAACCCCAGGCCGGAATCAGCCGGGCATAATCATACACGACGGCATCATAATTGAAGAATTCAATGTTTTCACGGCCGGATGAATCAATCTGGGAAGCGCTCCCGCCGACGCCCTGAATGGAGATTGCCCCGGATTTCACATCATAAACGAGGGTCACCGTAATTTCCTGCGTCTCGGCGATCTTCCGGTCTTCTTTGCGGATGCCGCCTGAAAGCAGGGATGTCTGCTGCGTTTTCAGCACACGCCGGCGTTTTGTGGATTCGGTTTCCGCAACCGGCCAGACAGTCGTTTCCCAGTCAGTCACAAGACAGATCAGCTCCGGGTCCATCGGAAGGTGCACCACGCCGTCCTTATCCCAGGACACACGGCAGTTCGAAACGATCGGAACGTACGCTCCCTCGCCGGATTTTCTGAGTATGGAATATCGGACGGAAATCAGTTCGGACTGCTGCTCCTCGCTCATCTGAAGCAGGTACTCTCCCTCCGATTCTTCGGGCAGAAGATCATCCCAGTCCTTTCTTGTTGCACTCTGCCACTCCCGGCTGATTTTCGAAAGAAACTTGCTGTATGCCGGATTCAGGCCGAGTGAATCGTAAACCTCGCGCATTTCATAATACTGGCTGCGGTTTACAGCCGGGAAATACATGGAAATCCCGCCTGCATCCTCTAAATTGCTGTAGTTTTCGATGACAGCATCCGACAGGGCTTTCTGCGCTTCCCGAAGATCCGAACCGCTCAGGCCCGAAATGGTATTGAAGAAGCCCTGCAGATCCACTAAATCATAGTAATAGGAGCTGCCGCCCGAGGCATCTGTCACGGAACCGAAGCTTCTCGTGTCTGCGCGAAGCAGTGCAATTTCCGAAAAGCCGTCTTTCGTCAACTGTCCCGAGAGTTTTTCCGCAGCATCGGAAACAACCCGCTGGAGTTCCCGGACTTTCGTTAAATCCGTACAGGAAAGCGTCAGGTCCGGGTGATAGCGCTCTGACAGCCGGTCTTCATAATGAGCCCGGAAGGCCTCGATGATATCTTTCGAAATCTGCACACCATCTTCTGTTTCGTTGAGGCTCTTAAGGAAATGATAATCCCAGCCATCGCCTGGTTCCAGTTCTTCGGAGGCAACGAACAGTTCCGCGAAATCCGCAAAGACCGTCATGGTTTCAAGATTGCCCATCATACAGGCATCAAAGCCGACGATATCCAGCTTGCGGTTTCCGGAAAACAGCGTGTTCTGCATCGCCGTCTGAAGTTCCGACAAAAGAAGTCCGTCGCCCTGGAACAGTTCATCGGAGCCGTAGCCCCACAGAGGCCCTCCGCCGTGATCCCAGAAGACCAGCGCGTAATGCTCTGCGGGATAATATTCCGTGCAGAAATTCACAAAAGCCGCAAGGGTTCCCGGTGCCCCCATGTCCGCATTCTTTTCGGTGGAAGCGACCAGCCGGTCCTCTGTTCTGAGGCTCAGATCCAGTACAGAATTCCGGTCGCAGGGAATATCGGACTGCCAGCGCGAACTGCCACCGGTGTACAGGATCAGATTGGAACGGTCATAATCCAATCCAGCATCCGCCATCTCTTCGATATCCTGACTTGCCGCACCGAGCGCACTCTCGAGGTTCGATCCGATCATATAGACCATGACCGTCCAGGTTTTTTCTTTCTGGTTCCGAACGCCGTATGGCGTGATCTTTGCATCTTCCGGATTGAACATCTGGTTCTTTTTGGCAAGGGCGCGCGTATATTCCCCGGAGGTTTCGGAATCAGCCGTTTCTGGTTCTGCAGTCTCAGATTCAGTTGTTTCCGGTTCAGACGTTTCCGGCTCTGATGTTTCCGTTTCCGAAGTCTCCGGCTCCGAAGCAGTTTCCGTTTCTTCCTTCGTCTCCGACGAAGGCGTTTCCGGCGCAGTCTCCGAAGTTTCCGCGGTCGATTCCTCAGCCGTCCCTGCAGCGGTTTCCGAAGAACGCATCGTTTCGTCCTCCGAAGAAGTTCTGATAACGGCCGGACTCCCGATACAGCCTGTACAAAGAAGTGCAAGCGAAAGGAGTACTGCGATCACGCTTTTTTTCCGGCTTTGTTTATTCATACGCTCATCCTCTTCAGCATAAGAAAACGCCCGGGACTATGATGTCAGCCGGGCTGTTTTTTCGATAAAAGGCGCACCAGGTCCCGGATATTCTGGACCGGCACACAGTACTGCCTGAGTTCTTTCGGCATTTTTTCAGCAGAGATCTTCGGAAGAATCACGCGGCTGTATCCTAATTTGACAGCTTCGCGTACCCGTAAGGGCGCGTTGGAAACGCCGCGGATTTCGCCGGTCAGGCCGATCTCGCCGAATGCGATCTCATCCTCACCTGCCGCGATATCATAATAACCGGAAATTACAGAAAGCACAACCGCAAGATCGATAGAGGGCTCCGAAACCCGCATTCCGCCCGTGATATTGACATAAACGTCATACTCGCCGAGGGAAATGCCCGCGCGTTTTTCGATGACGGCAATCAACAGGTTCAGCCGGTTGTAGTCAATTCCGACAGCCGTACGCCGCGGCAGGCCGAAATTCGTCCGCGCGACAAGCGCCTGAATCTCCAAAAGCATCGGCCTTGTGCCTTCCATGACACAGGTCACAGAAGATCCGGACATCCCTAAAGGCCGTCCGCTCAGCATATACTCCGAGGGGTTTTCGACTTCCGAAAGGCCCTGCTCGCCCATTTCAAAGACACCGACCTCATTCGTCGCACCGAAACGGTTTTTGACAGCCCGAAGCAGGCGGTATACAGCCGAACGGTCGCCTTCAAAATACAGCACCGTATCGACCATATGCTCCAGCACCCGAGGCCCGGCAACAGTGCCTTCCTTTGTCACATGACCGACAAGGAAAATCGTGATATTCTGCTGTTTCGCGGTCTGCATCAGCACACTCGTGCATTCCCGGACCTGGGAAACCGAGCCGGGCGCGGAACTGATATCTTCGCGGTACATGGTCTGGATCGAATCGATCACACAGAATTCCGGCTTTTCCTGGTCAATCAGCTCCTCGATCACGTCAAGATTCGTTTCCGAAGCCATCCGGATATCACCGGAAAACTCCCCCATCCGGTCCGCACGGAGGCGGATCTGCTGCAGAGATTCCTCACCGGAAACATAGAGCACACGTTTTCCATGTTCTGAGAGACAGCGGCTCACCTGCAGGAGAATCGTGGATTTGCCGATACCGGGATCGCCGCCGAGAAGCACCAGGGATCCGGGCACGATCCCGCCGCCAAGAACCCGGTCCAGTTCCTGCATGCCGGAACTGATCCGGTAATGGTCCTGTGTCGGAACATCGCGAAGCGAGGTCGCAGCTGTCTTCCGGAGCGTTCCCCGGTCGCGCGCCGTACCGGACGCAGCTTTGATTGCGACAGGTTCTTCGACAAAGCTGTTCCAGGCGCGGCAGCCCGGGCACTGGCCCATCCATTTGCTGCTTTCGTAGCCGCATTCCTTACAGAAAAAGACGGTATTCTTTTTCGCCATGCAGTTTATGCTCCTTTATGAAAGCTCAGGCCGTCTTTGGTCTTTCCGACATTGACGATGTCACCGGAAACAAAAGTTCCGTCCAGAATGAGGCCTGCAAGTTCATCCTCCACAAGGTTCTGGATCACACGGCGAAGCGGCCGTGCACCGTATTTCGGATCATAGCCTTTCTCGATCAGAAGCTCCTTTGCGGGAGCGCCGAAACGAAGTGTAATGCCCATCTCCTGCTTTGCCCGCCGCGAAAGCTCCTTCAGCATGATGTTCACGATATCCTTCATATTGTCGCGGTCAAGCGGATGGAACACGATGATTTCGTCAATCCGGTTCAGGAACTCCGGCCGGAAGGTTCTCCGGACGGCTTCCATCACGCGGTCCTTCATGACCTGGTAATCCTGCTCTGCGTTCGCTTTCGCACCGAAACCTAAAAGCTTCGGCGTCACAATGCTCTCCGCGCCGCAGTTACTGGTCATGATAATGACCGTGTTTTTGAAATCAACGCGCCGCCCCTGTGAATCCGTGATCTGGCCGTCATCAAGGACCTGAAGCAGGATGTTGAAGACATCCGGATGCGCCTTCTCGATTTCATCAAACAGCAGAACGGAATACGGATTCCGTCTGACCTTCTCGGAAAGCTGGCCGCCTTCTTCGAAGCCGACATAGCCCGGAGGCGATCCGATCAGCTTGCTGACCGAATGCTTCTCCATGTATTCACTCATATCGACGCGGATCATCGCGTTTTCCGTTCCGAAAAGTGCTTCCGCAAGGGCCTTGCAGAGCTCGGTCTTGCCGACACCTGTCGGTCCGAGGAACAGGAAAGAGCCGATCGGGCGCTTCGGGTCCTTCAGGCCCACACGTCCGCGGCGGATCGCCTTGCTGACCGCGGTTACCGCCTCATCCTGCGAAACGACGCGCTTATGCAGCGTGCCTTCCATATTCTTGAGCCGGTTCGCTTCCGTCTCCTGCAGCGACTTCACCGGAATCTTGGTCCAGCCGCTGACGACATCCGCAATCTCGTCTTCCGAAACACGCGGTCGCGCTTCACTCTGCTCTTTTTCCCAGTTCTCATGGATCTTTTCGATCCGAAGCTTCAGCTTATCCTGTCTGCGCTTGATATCGCCCGCACGTTCAAATTCCTGTGCGAAAACAGCGTCTTCCTTTTCTTTTTCAAGCCCTTTCAGTTCTTCCTTCAGGCTGTTCAGTTTCTTCGGCTGGACATAGGTCGCAAGCCGTACCTTGCTCGCTGCTTCGTCGATCAGGTCAATTGACTTGTCCGGCTGGAAACGGTCGGAAATATAGCGTGTGGAAAGTTTCACGGCTGCTTCGATCGCGCCGTTTGTGATTTCGACGCGGTGATGCGCTTCGTAAGCCGGACGGAGGCCTTTCAGGATTTCGATGCACTCTTCCTCGGAAGGTTCCTCGACTGTAACCGGCTGGAAACGCCGCTCGAGGGCTGCGTCCTTCTCGATATGTTTGCGGTATTCGCTGATAGTCGTCGCGCCGATCAGCTGGATTTCGCCGCGGGAAAGCGCCGGTTTGATGATATTTGCAGCATCCAGCGCGCCTTCCGCGCCGCCGGCGCCGATAATCGTATGAATTTCGTCAATGAACAGGACGATTGACTTGTCGGCGCTTGCCTCCGCGATTACGTTCTTGATGCGTTCCTCAAATTCACCGCGGTATTTGGAACCGGCGACCATTCCGGAAAGATCCAGGATGAGGAGCCGTTTGTCCTTCATAATATCCGGCACCAATCCGTCTGCGATGCGCTGGGCAAGGCCTTCCACGACGGCGGTTTTACCGACACCGGGTTCGCCGATCAGGCAGGGATTGTTCTTGGTACGCCGCGACAGGATCTGAATGATCCGCTGGATTTCATGCTCACGCCCGATCACAGGATCCAGCTGGCCGCGGGAAGCTTGTGCCGTGAGATCGCGGCTGTACTGTTCCAGCGTCGGAGTCGCATTTGTCTGCCCCTGGTTCCGCTGATCTCTTTCCCGTTCTTTCGCGCCTGCATTCTTGCCGGAGCCTTCCTGAATCGAGCTCACAAGATCCACGTGCAGCCGTTCCAGCGAAATGTTGAAAGCGTTCAGAAGCCGGCAGGCCGAACAGTTCGGGAAGCTCAGAATTGCCATCAGGATATGTTCGGTCCCGACCAGTGCGGATTTGAACAGACGCGCTTTTTCCACGGATTCATTGAGAATCCGCGTCGACATCGGGGTATATTCATAACCGGCAAATTCCACTACCGAGTAATCCTGCACCAGGTATTTTGTGATCAGGTCCGTAATGTCCTGCGCGTAGATACCGTTCGCCGAAAGGACCTCGTAAGCAAGGCCTTCCGATACACGCGTAAGCCCCAGAAGCAGGTGCTCGGTTCCGACAGGACCGGCGCCAAGTTCTTCTGCGGCTTTCTTTGCCAGGTTCAATGCTTTTTTTGCAGTTTCCGTAAAGCGGTTTACCATTAACCTTTTACTCCTTTTTTATGCCATCTCAATATAGTCCAGATATTCCTTCAAATACTGTGACCGAAGCCTCCTAAGCTTCTGATCGTCTGCCTTCTGTTTGAAATAATACTGCAGGTTTCCGGGGAATATTCCGAGCATCAGTTCGTATATGGACATTTCCTTGGTGAACGACAGGATTCCCGTGGAGACGCCTAATAGCAGGTTCGACAGGTGCTGACAGGCTTCCGGGAAATCCAGCTGCTCTGCATACAGAAGAATTCCGTAAGAACGAAGCACCCGGTCCCGAAGCATGAGATCCGGCATTTTCTCCCGAAGCTCGCGTTCCTCGCCCGTGAGCCGGACAGCGACATTCGTCAGAATATCCATCAGGTCCTGCTCTTTCATCCCGAGCGTCCGCTGGTTGTATAAGACATACAGGCCGCCGATCTTTTTCGCGCCTGAAATCCAGGCCTCCTTCATGACGACGCCGAACTTGATCATTTCACGTGACAGGGTCTGGAAATTGCGGCTCTCTGAAAGAAGCGGCAGGTGCATGACATAGTAAGCCCGCATTCCGGTCCCGACATTCTGCAGGGAAGAGGTTTCGTAACCGACTTTTTTGCTGTAGGCGAAAGGAATCCGGCTGTCGATATAGCTGTCAACCTCCGAAAGCAGCTCATAAAGCGGTCCGAGCCCCTGTCCGTGCTCCGACAGAAGAAGCCGCAGATGATCCGAGCCGCCGACCGTCATGCTGAAGGCCTCATCGGCACTTGCATAGACTACCGCCCGTTCCTTCTGCTCTAACGTTGCCTTGTTGATGAGGAGGCGTTCCTGCAGTGTCAGCTTCTCTTCTTCAATCAGTTCGTCGGTTTCCAGCTTCTGTACCGGCTGTCCCAGGATTTCCTGCAGCCGCGGAAGTTTTTCATCGACAGTACGGAGCATCTCCGTCCGTTCTTCTTCGCTCATCCGGGCAGGGAATTTCCATTTTTTGAAATTCCGGAGAAGCCGAATCCGGCTCACCTGAACAACATCGTCATTTTCACCTTTCCGGTGATACCAGCGCTCATCCATGGAGTTCCCCCGTAAGCCTGCGGATCTCGTCCCGGAGCCGCGCCGCCTCTTCGTAGTTTTCTTCGGAAACCGCAATCTTCATCCGGTCCTCAAGAAGCGACAGCTCTTCTTTTTTGCTGAG
>CADCPV010000054.1 GCA_902803345.1 uncultured Eubacteriales bacterium
ACCGTCAAAAACATGGTATCGCTGCTTCTCAGTAAGACTTCCTGTGTAAGCCGCGCGGATCTCACAAGGTTCGCGATCGAGCAGCATCTGGTGGAGAGATAATAGAAAAGAGCAGGTCCCGTGTATCATTTTTCGGAAAAATGGTACGCGGGACCTGCCCTCTTATATTGCCGTATTTTATGTTACTTCAGCAGTGCCTGCACCGCTAAAACGAGGAACATATAGTTCGAGGAGCCGCCGCCCATGACGTATTCAGTCTGCTGCCAGAGGAAGGGCCAGACGAGGAGTTCCGGGAAGTCGGGCCGGATCAGGGCCGTGCCGGAGACGACACCGCCCGGGATGTAGGACCAGTCGGCGCGGTTCATGCCGTAAGCTGTCGTGGCGGAAACTGTTCCGACACCGGAAGCGAAGGAAGCGGTGTTCGAGCCCGGGTGGCAGCCGAGGACGAAGTTCAGTGCATTCATCACGAGTTCCTTCGGGAAGAGATCCGGGAAGGCCTTGTGCAGGAAGTAATAATTCACGCCGAGGCGCTGGATATCCCAGCCGGCGCCCCAGATCCGCGGACGGTACGGAATGCCGTAAGGTGTTTCCTGGCTGTCTTTTTTGATGCTTTCGGAAAGCTTTTCCATCAGCGCCCGGAAATCTTTCACAAAGTCCGCATCGTCAATCCGGTCAATTACGCGGCAGACGAAGGAAGCACAGCGGTCCGGGGTTTCGAAGATCACATCGCGCATCGCGAGGATGTCTTCGCAGTAGTTCTTCTCGCCGGTCGTGTACAGCAGTTCACAGGCTGCCATCAGCTTCGCAAAGCGCGCAAAGCCGGAAACTTCGCCGGAGGAGGCGTAAACTTCTTTCGCGCAGGAAAGTGCTTCTTCGGCAATCGAGTCGTTGAAGCCGCGCATCGCACGGGAGGCGCCCGCCAGGTGGGCAGTGACCATCAGCTCGCGCATCGGGATGTTGTCGGTGAAGACCCAGCGGTCGTCGTCATCCCCGAGAACGCCGTCGGTCATCGCAGCCGCATCACCCAGCATGACATACTGGCGCAGGCTGTTGCAGATAATGCCGCGCGCGAGCCGCCCGAACGCCCGGTAGGGTCCGAGTACCGCAAGAAGACCGTGCTCGATCTGCTGCAGGATATCGTTCTTGCCGTCGGGCTGGTGGATTTCCGCGATCTGGCGGACCTGGTCAATCGTCGTCGTATCATAGTCGACGCCGAATTCCTCAAAGGCCAGCGCTAAGTTGTAGCTTTCACCGGACTGTGACTCGACACGCAGATCAAAGTCTCCCGCGTCATGCCAGCCGCCCCGGTTCAGGCCGGGTACGACATCGCCGGAGTTGTAATTCACGAGCGTCGAATCGCCCTGGCGGTAGCCGTCGATGTGCGTCCGCGACAGAGGCGCCATCCGCGCGTCGTCCATATGGCAGCGCCCGTGCCAGACACGGTATTTCTCGTTGACCCGCATATGGCACATCTGGACAGGCAGGAAATACTCCAGTACCGGCTGCCAGACGCCGCGGTCGTAGATATCTTTTGCAATCCGGAAGATTGAGGAAACCGAGTCCGAAACACGGATGCCGTAGAGGCCTTCTTCGCGGATTTCCGAGAAATCAAAGAGGAGATAGCGGTATCGGAGGAACTTGCCCCAGATTGTCGGGGTTCCTTCCATGACAACGGTTTCGCCTTTTGCGGTCATTTTGAAGATCTGTGCGCTGTATGTATTATCATCCCGTTCGTCGAGCTCGATCACGGCGACCTTCGGCTGATCCGGATGGTAGCCGACCTGGGAGATCTGAATCACCGGCTTGTAGAGCCAGTTCTCGTCGACGTTTGGCGTGATGCGCCAGATGATCGCGCTGTTGGTTTTTCCTGCGGGCACTTCCGAGGAGAGCACGAACCAGCCGTTGTTGTGGTTCAGCCGGCCGTCGTAGAGCTTGAGGTCTGCGGTTTCGGACTCGATCGTGAGGCGCATCAGCGGCTCTTCCGGGCAGACGGTGAAGCATCTTCCGACCGCGTAGGGCATTGCAATCTCGTCATCCGCGATGATGGGGTTGTACTCCCTGTGATCACCGGACAGTTCTTTCCGGTCCGCGCCGCCGTGGACTTCCGGAAGGTGGCCGGTGTGCTCGTAGTTACTGGGAAGCTTCAGGACGGGGCCGTTCGGCTGGCGCGGGAAGATCCCGCTCTGATCGTCCATGATCCAGCTTTTGCCGAAGAGATAGCCCGGGAAGAACTCGAGGTTGAAGCAGCATTTTCCGAGAAATTCATCGGGCACCGGCGCATCAAGATCCGCCCGCACAATGAGGCTTCCCCCATCACCGGTAACCGTGACACGGTAGGTGAGCTCGCAGTCCGGGTAGATCATCGGGTTGAAGCCGCGAAGGTGCCGGTCGATATCCGGGAAACGCAGGCTCGTCGTAATGCTGTTGTCTTCCGGAATCATTTTCCGGTCTTCTTTTTTGGGGACAGGCTGCCACTGGCCGGGGCACTGCTCAAACCGCAGGTCTCCGTTGGAGGCAATTCGTTTTCCGTGCATAATCAGGGAGACGCCTGACTGGTGGCCTTCCGGATAGAAATCGTCAAAAGCCATGCAGTCGACGCCGCCTGCACTCAGGTATCCGGCCTCTTCCCGAAGGATAAAGCCCGGACGGTTTGCATCTTTTGTCATAAATTCAGGTTCCTTTCTGCAGATTTTTCACGAACAAATAAGTTATTCTTAGCATAACGCAAAGCGGCACGGATGGCAAGAAAAATCTTCTTGAAAAAAGTAAGCTTCGATAGTATGATAAGAACATCGTTTTTTTATTTAATTCGGAGGGAAATGATGGGGAACACTTTTTATTTTGAATGGGAACCGCTTCTGATGGCCTGGATCCAGGGCGGGCTCGGGGATTTCGGCGTGAAGATCATGTCGTTTTTCTCCATGCTCGGCGAAGAGACGATCATGGTCGCGGTTTTTGCTTTTGTTTACTATATCTGGGACAAAAAAGCGGGCGTCTTTATCGGCATCAACCTGATGATGATCCAGACGGTCAATCCGCTCTTGAAGAACATTTTCCTGAGGCGGCGGCCGTATTTTGACCATGAGAATGTGAAATGCCTGAAGCCGGTGGATCCGGACGCGGACATTTACGACATCAGCGCCCAGGGCTACAGTTTCCCGAGCGGCCACAGCAACAATGCTGCGGGTTTCTATGGATCGATCGCGGCATATTTCAAAAAGAGCTGGATGTGGATCGCGGCTTCGCTTCTTGCGGTGCTGGTCGGCATCTCGCGCTTCTCGGTCGGCGTACATTATCCGACGGACGTTTTAGCCGGATGGGCCTGCGGCATCCTGATCGTAATCGTGGTCAGCATTCTGGATAAGAAAATCCAGAAGAGATGGCTTCTGTTCCTGATCCTGACACTTCTTGCCGTGCCCGGCTGGTTCTACTGCAAATCCAACGACTATTACAGCGGCTTCGGCATGATGGCCGGTTTCTTCGTCGGCGTGCTGTTTGAGGAGAAATTTGTGCACTTCAAAGTTTCGCGGGTCTGGTACCGGGCGATCCTGAGGATTCTGATCGGCGGCGGACTGTATTTCGGGCTGAACAAGCTTCTGAAGCTGCCTTTCTCGAAGGAGCTTCTGGAGTCCGCAACCATGCCGCAGTACATCATCCGTGCCTGCCGCTATTTCATCATTGCATTCCTTCTGGCTGCAATTTTCCCGATCTCGTTTAAGATTCTGGACCGTGTTGAAGAGAAGAAGAAAACCGCGAAAGAGGCGAAGACCGAAGAAGTCAGCGCCGAAGAAAAGCAGGAGTGATCCCGACGATGAAGGAACAGTTTTCGCGGACGGCGATGCTTCTTGGGGAAGAGGCTGTCCAAAAACTGCAGGAAAGCTGTGTCGC
>CADCPV010000055.1 GCA_902803345.1 uncultured Eubacteriales bacterium
CAGACACCAAGCATGACGTCGATGTTGTGACGTGTGCTGTGCCGGACAGATTCGTGAACATACTTTGAAATCGCTTCACCCGAAACGGTGATGCCCAGGTGCAGGTAGTCATAGGACAGATGCAGAGAATCGTGGATCCGCCTTTCGATCGCGGCCGACAGGGACCGCTCTCCCCGTTCGAGCGCACCGTAATAGCTTGTTGAAATGTCCAGAAAAACTGCCATCTGCTCCTGGGACCAGCGCCTCAGATACCGCTCTCTCCGGAGCCTCTGGCCGATGGTGAGTGTTTCCGGGGGCTGCATAATCAGGGCTCTCCGTTTTGAGGAGTAGATCCCGCGCAGGTAATTGTCCGGTTTATTCTGCTTGTCATTATCTTTTTTCGACATCTGAAATACCTCCTTTTTCTTTGCAAAATGATGCTGCATCGGCTGTCTGTATCATAGCAGAACCGGAGTTGAATTACCAGCTACAAAATGTGTAATATTCTGCAAGCATTGTTGTATAAAAAGTGCATTTTTCCAAGGAAATATGCGGGTTTCAGAACATGAAAACGCTTTAAAATTTTTATTTTACGGGGAATCAGTATGAAATTCTTTTCCAGGCACAGGAAGCTTCGGGAAATTCTGTTTATTATTCTCGGAGATTTCCTGATGGCCGCTATGACAAATATGGTTTTTGATCCGTCGGGTATCGTACTCGGCGGCTTTTCCGGTATCGCGATTATTGTGAAACATCTGAGCGGTGGGCGGATCCCGCTGTGGGCGACAACGCTCGTTCTGAATGTCCCGCTCTTTCTGGTCGCGTGGCGGGTAAAAGGCTGGGGCTTTATCAGGCGGACCGTTTTTTCAACAGGCGTATTTACCGCTTTTCTTGCAATCCTTCCATCAGAACCGATCGTGAAAGACCCGGACCTCCTTCTTCTGGTCGTTTTCGGCGGAATTCTGTATGGCCTCGGTCTCGGTCTCATTTTCTATGTAGATGCTTCGACCGGCGGAACCGATACTTCTGCCACACTGATACATGAGAAACTGCTGAAATACTATTCGATCCCGCAGATCATGCAGGTCCTTGACGGCATCATCATTCTCGCCGGCCTTCTGACTTTCAGCCTTAGGATCGGCCTTTACTCCATCATCGCAGTCGCGATCAGTGCCAAGATCTCGGACATGGTATTAGAGGGCAGTAAATTTGCCAAGGGCGTCTATGTCGTTTCAGAGCAGTATCAGGTTATTGCGGAAAAGATCATGGAGGACATCAACCGCGGCGTTACAGCACTTCACGCAGAAGGCATGTATTCCCAGGAGGAAAAGAACATGCTTTTCATTGCGCTGAACCGCAAGGAAATCGTCCGCCTCAAGGAGATCGTCTACGATATCGATCCCCGCGCTTTCATGATCGTAATGGATGCACGTGAAGTGCTCGGCGAAGGCTTCCACCAGTACGGAACGCAGTCGTAAAAATCCTGCGAAAAGCCGCAAAAACCACTGAGAATTCCTGATATTTCTGCTTGACAGGGCGCAATGCCTGTACTATAATATAAAAGCTGTTCTGGAATTTCGGACTGTTTGAAGCCAAAGCCCCGGTAAAAACGGAACCGGTTTTCGGAGCGCGACTGAACATTGTATGAATCATTTGGAGGAGAAGACCATGAATACATTTATGGCAAGTCCGAAGACCATTGAGAGAAAATGGTATGTCGTTGACGCTGCAGGTCTTACTCTGGGCCGTCTCGCATCAGAAGTCGCGAAGGTCTTAAGAGGAAAGAACAAGCCTACTTTTACACCGCATATGGATACCGGTGATTATGTTATTATTGTAAACGCTGAGAAGGTTATCGTTACCGGCAAGAAGCTCGACCAGAAGCTGTACTACTCCCACTCCGATTATATCGGCGGCTTCAAGTCCACCACGCTGAAAGAAATGCTCGCAAAGAAACCCGATCAGGTCCTTCGTCACGCTGTCAAGGGAATGCTTCCGAAAGGACCCCTGGGCAACCAGATGCTTACAAAGTTACATGTATACGCAGGTCCGGAGCATCCGCATGCTGCTCAGAAGCCTGAGACATTGACTTTTTAATCGACAGGAGGAAGAAAGATCATGGCAGATAAGTATTACGGAACCGGCAGAAGAAAGAGCTCCATCGCTCGTGTCTACATTAAGCCCGGCAAAGGAACCATCACGATCAATAAAAGAGACATCGATGATTATTTCGGCCTTGAAACCCTGAAGGTGGTTGTGAACCAGCCCCTCGTTGCGACCGAATCCGTCGGCAAGTACGACATCATCGTTACCGTCAAGGGCGGCGGCACTACCGGCCAGGCCGGTGCGATCCGTCACGGCCTTTCCCGCGCTCTCTGCGAAGCGGATGCTGAGAATCGTCCGATCCTGAAAAAGGCCGGATACCTCACCCGTGACCCGAGAATGAAAGAGCGGAAAAAGTACGGTCTTAAAGCTGCAAGACGTGCTCCGCAGTTCAGCAAGCGTTAACCATTACCGCTTTCCACGACTTCTCACCACAACGGAAAGCCAGTGTTTTCAATACATTCAGCAGTGTTGGGCAGTCCTGCGTTTTCCTCGGTTTTTTTCGGTAGGGAGCAAGTACGCAGCAGGTAAGCAGCAAAAATCACTCAATGATTTTTAAAATACAGGAGATGACAAAGCCTCAGGTCATCTCCTGTTTTCTTTTTGAACCATACAGTACCTCTTTCAGATTTTGTTGATTTCCTTCACCAGTGCCTTGATGTCCAGATGGGTGTAGACTCTTTCGGTGAGCGTCATCGCGCCGGCA
>CADCPV010000056.1 GCA_902803345.1 uncultured Eubacteriales bacterium
AGAATGATTTCTTCCCCGGTTTCCCGGCACTTACCTATCTGCAGCCCTTCTCGAAGGACAAGCCCATTATCTACGGTTCTGTACTCGGAGAATTCCCGGTAAATCCGCCGACAGAGGAAGAAAAGGCGGCCATGTCCGAAGCGGATAAGGTGGAGTACTTCAGGAAACGTTTCGGTGACTGCGCGGATGATCTGATGCGGCTTTTCAAGGAGGCTTATCCGGATCACGACCTGATCGATCTCGCATGGCTGGATTCGCGCTGCAGGATCGGGGCAGTTCAGTCCGCGAAGACGCACGTCGCGGCCGGCTGCGAGAATGTTTACCTGTTCCTGGCGTCCTATACAGTTCCGGAGAACGGCCGGATCCCGATCTGGCACGGCGGCGAAGTCGGCTATATCTTCATGAACGAGGATAAGGTCCTGGTCCTGAACGACGCGGAGAATGGTCAGAAATACGCGAGCACGCTGAGCACGATGGTGCTGAATTACGTGAAAACCGGTGATCCCAGCAATGAATTCCTGCCCGAGTGGAAGAAGGTGACAGCAGAGGACGACTGGACCATGATCATCGACAAAGAACCCCGCTGCGTCAACCATCATGACGACGAGCTGATCGATATCTATAAGGAAGTCGCACCGACCTTCCGTCTGAACCTGAAATAAAAGGCGAATACACTGAAGACAACACACATATAACGCTTTGCCGCCGGCTGCGAAAGCAGCCGGCGGCAGTAAAGGAAAGGAGTTTTATGGACGAAGAAATCAGACTGAATCAGGCGCTGTATTCCTCGATGATGGTGTTCGACCAGAACCGGCAGAACAGCCGGACGGAGAACGGCGAGCGAGTGTATTTTACCGCACCGCGGGGTTTCGAGACCACTGAGGACGGCAGTATGGTGTTTCACTATTATGCGCCGGATGCGAAGAGCGTGGAAATCCGCGGCTGGGGCGGTACATTCCCGAAGGATACACCGCATTTTCTCTCAAAACGCGAGGACGGCTGGTGGGAGGGAACGGTTCCCGCATCTGAAATCGAGCCCGGTTTCCACTATCATGACGTCTATGTGGACGGCGTGCGGACCCTGAATCCCCGGGAGCCGATCGGCTACGGCAGCGGACGCTTCGCAAACTTCAGCGATACGCCGGACCCGGAGAATACCTTCTATCTTTTGAAGGATGTGCCCCACGGCAGTGTCCGCATGGAACTGTATCATTCCGAGCTCTGCAATATGACCCGGAACTGTTGGGTTTACCTTCCGCCGAGTTACGATCTGGAGCCCGAAAAAAGATACCCTGTATGGTACCTGCATCACGGCGGCGGCGAAAATGAAACCGGCTGGATCTGGCAGGGCAAGGTGAATCTGATCCTCGACAACCTGCTCGCCGAAGGGGAGTGCGAGGAGATGATTATTGTCATGAATTCCTTCGACGCGTTCGCCCCGACAGAAGAGGACGGTATCTATAAGAACATCGAATACTGTGACGTTCTCGCAAAGGACTGTGTTCCCTTTATTGATGCGAAATTCCGTACGATTCCGGATAAGGATCACCGCGCGGTGGCGGGACTATCCTTCGGTGTGGTGCATTCGTATCTCGCGGCTTTCAGATACCCGGAACTTTTCGCCTGGATCGGCTGCTTCTCAGGACACATCATGCCGATCAGCCGGGACGGCGCTTATTTCGGCAGAAGTTTCGATTTTTCGGAAGTGTTTAAAGATAAAGAACTTTTCAACAGCCGAATCCGCCTGATGTGGCACGGCGGCGGCTTCCGTGAAGGCTTCGGATCAGCCAGGACTTTCCCCGGCGATGTAATGCCGTACAAGTGGGAAGAATACAAAGCCGCCGGCTACCACGTAGACGGCCGGGGCTACCGGGGTTTCCACGAGTGGGACACCTGGCGCTTCTGTGCACGGGATTTTGCAAAACTTCTGTTCAGGTAAGGAGGCGGATATGAAACAGGATATTTTAAAGAATCAGACGATCAATTCCACACTGACCTATTTTGCTCCCTGCTTCCAGGTGAAAGAGCCCAGGCCCGCAGGCGCGCCGTTCTCCTTCAAACTGACAGAGACTTTTCCGATGGTGGAGCCCTGCAAAAACCTCGGAAACGGACGCGTGCGGCTTACCTACTACAACCCGGATGCGAAGAGCGTTAGCGTTCTTGGCGGCGGCGGAGCCTTTGCCGGAGAATACCCGATGACAAAGGACGAGCTTGGGTACTGGACAGTAGAAGTCGAGACGGTGCCCGGCATCCGCGTGCACCGCTATCTTGTGGACGGCGCACTGGTTTTAAATGACCAGATGCCGCTTGTTTACTGTGCGCAGGAACCGGCCAATGCCTTCGAGTGCGTTGATGAAAGCTGTGACTGGTACCTTCTGCAGGACGTGCCGCACGGAGACCTGCGGATGGAGTATTACCGTTCCTCCCATACCGGACGCTGGAAAGTATGCTGGATTTACTGCCCGCCGGGCTATGACGAGAACCCCGAAAAGAAGTATCCGGTGCTCTATCTGCAGCACGGCGCGGGTGAAGACGAGACCGGTTGGATCGATATGGGGAAGATGAATTACATTTTAGACAACCAGATCGCAGCAGGAGAGACCGAGGAGATGCTGGTCGTTATGAATTACGGCTTCTCCCTTCGGGAAGATGAGACACCGGCTCTGAGAAGTCCCGGCTTTGAAACCGAGCTTCTTCAGGACTGCATTCCCATGATTGAAGCGAAGTACCGGGTGAAGACGGACCGGGAATCACGTGCGATGGCTGGCCTTTCGATGGGCTCTGCGCAGTCCCAGCGCATCGTATTGAATCATCTTGACCAGTTTGCGTATCTCGGCGTGATTATCGGCGGCATCGGGACTGCACCCATCGGCGTACAGGCGGAAGCGCTGAACGATCCGGAAGAACTGGGAAAGAAGCTGAAGGTCTTCTATGCCTGCAACGGCCGGGAGGAGCCGGGCTGTAAGGCAAGCCATGAAGCGATGGAGAAGATGATCTCAGAAGGCTTAAGCTGCGGCCGTCACGACATCTTTGAGGGATATCACGAACTCACGGTGTGCAGGAAGGGACTTCGGGCATTCCTGCCGCTGCTGTTCAAATAATCATGTGATGAAATAATAGAGAAAGAAGGAGCTTTTGTCATGAAGGAAAAGAAATCCACGCCATTGGGCGGGAGAGTGTGGTTTTCGGCAGTATTTTTCGGCCTGATCGGGCAGATTGCCTGGATCGTCGAAAACATGTATTTTGCCACTTTTGCCCAGGATATCTTTGCGAATTCGGGGAGAGCGGATATGTCGTACGGGGTTACGACTGCCATGGTAATCCTCTCGGCAATCGCGGCAACTGTGACGACGATTTTTGCAGGCGGGCTGAGCGACAAAGTCGGCAGGCGGAAACCCTTTATTGCGATCGGCTACATCTTCTGGGGCTTCACGATCATGCTTTTTGCAATGCTGCCGATGAAGGCGGAAGCCTCCATGGTTGCGGTCATCGCAGTGCTTCTTGTGGTGTTTGACTGCCTGATGACCTTTGCGGGATCCACATCAAACGACGCGGCTTTCAATGCCTGGGTGGCCGATGTGACCGATGAGACAAACCGCGGAAAACTGAATTCAATCCTGGCGATTCTGCCGGTGATCGCGGTCGTCATTGTCTTTGTCGGTCTCGGCGGCTTCTACAATTCCGCGAACGAGAGCAATGCGCTGTTCTTTATCATCCTGGGCATTATTCCGATCGTCGCCGGTATCCTGGCACTGTTTGTGCTGCGGGATGCGCCGGACCTGAAAAAGTCGGAAGGCCAGAACTACCTTGCGGAAACTTTCTACGGTTTCCGGAAAGATGTGATCAGGAAGAACAGAATGATCTATGTCTGCCTCGCAGCAGCCTGCATCGTCGGTATTGCACAGCAGACCTTCTTCTCGTACCTGATCAATTTCCTGATCGTGACACTGAATCTTGGTGACAGCTTCGTGATCCCGATGGCGGTTATCATTGTCGGCGCGGCGGTGTTTACGGCGGTAATGGGAATCCTGTTCGATAAGTTCGGGCGGAAGCATTTCTATTATCCGCTGCTTCTCATCATGGTTCTCGGCATCCTGTCCTTCTGGGCGCTGCAGTTCATGGATGGGGGAATGAAGACATTTGTGCTTTATGTCGGCGGTGTGCTGATGATGGGCGGAATTCTGTCCCTGACCGGCGCTTTTACGTCTTCTTTCCAGGATTATCTGCCGGAAGGCACAGAAGGACGATTCCAGGGCGTACGGATGTGCTTTATGGTACTGATTCCCATGATCATCGGACCGATCATTTCGCTTCTGATCGGACTGGATGCCATGGGTATGAATGGTGAGAACTTCGTTCCGCCTTACGCGATGTTCCTTGCAGCGGCCCTCGTGGCGCTTCTTGCAGCGATCCCGATCTGGCTTGTAAGGAAAAATTCGAAGTAAGATGCTGAGACAGAAAGCGTATTACACACCAAAAAAAGTGCAGCGGCCCGAAGGTCACTGCACTTTTTTCATGGAGAGCGATATTCGTTTTTTCTTTTCATCGACGTCGAGAATAACGACACGCACCTCGTCCCCAACGGAAAGGACTTCACTGGGATGCTTGATGTAGCGGTCCGATATTTCGGAAATGTGTACCAGACCGTCCTGATGCACGCCGATATCCACGAAGGCGCCGAAATCAATGACGTTCCGGACTGTGCCCTGGAGGACCATGCCGGGCACGAGATCACTGATTGACAGCAGGTCGGTGCGGAAGATCGGAGCCGGGAGTTCATCTCTGGGATCACGGCCGGGTTTCAGAAGCTCCGATACGATATCCTGAAGGGTCATGAGGCCGACACCGCAGAGATCGGCGGCTTTTTCGGGACCGTAGGATGAGAGCGCTTTCGGAAGGTCCGAGAGATGCCCGGAGCGGACATCGGAAAAGTCCTTCCCGAGGAGTGTAAGGAGCTTTTTCGCTGCTTCATAGCTCTCCGGATGGACAGCAGTGCTGTCGAGTACATTTTCCGCGCCCGGAATGCGTAAAAAGCCTGCGCATTGTTCGTAGGCCTTCGGACCTAATTTCGGAACTTTCAGAAGCTCGGAACGCTTTTTGAAGGCGCCGTTCTGCTCTCTGTAGGCAACAATATTCTTTCCGAGCGACGCGCTGAGCCCTGAGACCCGCTGTAAGAGCGAAAAAGAGGCCGTATTCAGGTCGACGCCTACCTGATTGACACAATCCTCGACGACAGCGGTAAGGGCCTCAGAAAGGCGTTTTTCGGGCATATCGTGCTGGTATTGTCCGACACCGATCGACTTCGGATCGATTTTCACGAGTTCGGCGAGCGGATCCTGCAGGCGGCGGGCGATCGAGACGGCCGAGCGCAGGTTGACGTCGTAGTCCGGGAATTCCTCTGA
>CADCPV010000057.1 GCA_902803345.1 uncultured Eubacteriales bacterium
GCTTTCGATGCCGCCATCATATTCCCGAACATCAGGCCGGATTCGATATCCGCATCCAGCGGTTTCCCCGCATACATCGAAAAATCTTTGGTATGGATCACCATACCTTTTTTTATGCCGAAGCGTTCAATCAGGCTCAGCACGCTGCGGACAACAGTCAGCGGATCTGAACCATCCGGATCTTCCCCGATCAGTCTCATCGTATCGGAAAGCTCTTCTTCATTCATTCCGACGATATCCGTCACCGGAAGCAGGTTCTGAAGAACCGCCCGGAACAGTTCCTCCTGATGAAAATCTCCGTTCTCATAATAGACAATGCCTCCCGGTCTGCCCTGATGGAAGCGCCCGGCGTGTTCCCGCACGGCCTGGAGCCTGTCAAGAAGAACCGGAAGATCCGGGATGCAGTTGAAGCCGGAGATCAGAAGACTCGGGATCCGGGAAGCATTTTCCTCGATCCAGCGAATCGTCCAGGGATTCAGCGGAAGCTTTCCGTTGATCCGGAACTGCGTCAGGATCAGCCGGTTCGAGCGGGGGATTTCGTATTCCCTGCTGCCGACCCGGATCCGGTCCCCTTTCCGGAACTGAACGATGTAATGCGGCTCGGGTTCATTCCGTGCGGTCAGACCATCCGCGGTGCAGAGCACACCATTCTCATGAACTGCATGAATCAGCGGGGAGGAGAGCAGTTTCAGTACGTCTTCAGAAGCGTCGGTAAGATGCGCGAGGCATTCTCCGCCGACGGCAGAAAGCGCGAGTGCAGCCTGTACGCCGGTTCCGCCGATAGCCTTTTGAAACTGTACTATCCCGGAAAGGGCTTCTGTATTTTCGATATCCGCCTCACCGCCGAGCCCGTTGATGCAGTAATACAGGATGGTCTGCGCTAATTCCCTGCGAGTCGTGATATTCACAACCGGTTTCAGGCCGGAAAGATCTGATCCGTTCAGTTCTTCTGTGAGAAAGCGCGAAAGCGCTTCCGGCTGAAAGGAACACAGAAGGTCCAGGTTGCTGGCATAGCCGAAGGCAGAGAGAAGTCCTTCGGCCTTTCTTTTTTGAATCATCTCCGAGAGCTTTTCCGGCGCCGCGGCATATTTTTCAATCAGTTCTGTCTCTGTTATCATCGGAAGGTACTCCTCTTTGTTTCAGTTCCCGCGGCCCATATGGCCGGGTCAGATTTATTAAAACGCAGCAGAAGTCTTCTGTCAATCTTTTTCGGGTAAGAATGGCTGTTTTTGCTGATTCAGCGGAATTTATCAGAAAATTCAGCAATAAAAACTGAATTTTAGCTTGTGATTCAGTTGTCGAAATCTTATAATGAATACAAATAAGATCCGGAATACAGGAGGAAACCCGATGGAACTGAATAAAATCCGTACGATTATCACGCAGGACGCGGAGGTGGATGACCAGAATTCCCTCCGCCACTTCCTGCTTTATGCCAATGAAGTGGAGCTTCAGGGTATTGTCCAGAGCTCCAGCAAGTTCCACTGGATCGGTGTGCCCGGCGCATCGAGAGACCGGGTGACGCGAAGCGAATTTGAATTCGAAGGCGAAGTCACGGGCGATTACAGCAAGCCGTACCGCTGGACCGGGACGCAGTGGATGTGGGACGAGATCGACGACTACAAAAAGGACTATCCGAACCTTGTAACGCACGCCGAGGGCTACCCGACGCCGGAATATCTGCGTTCGATTACAAAGATCGGCAATATTGGTTATGAAGGTGAAATGGAAGCACCGACCGAGGGTTCGGAACTGATCAAAAAGCACATCCTTGACGATGATCCGAGGACCCTGTACGTTCAGGTCTGGGGCGGTACGAATACGCTTGCCCGTGCGCTTCTGGATATCCAGAAGGAGTTTGAAGGCACCGATGGCTGGGCTGATCTTCGCACAAGGATCATGAAGAAAGTTGTCGTCACGGCATGCGGCGAGCAGGATCCGACCTACCGGAGCTGCATCGCCGAAAACTGGCCGGACATGCAGTTCGTGAAAACGCTTCAGATGAGAAGTTATGCCTATCCCTGGTTTGTGATGCCGGAGGGCGAATCCAAGGATACTTTACGCGCGGATTTCATGAAGCGGGAGATCCTGAACGGAAAGAGTGCGCTTGCGGACGGCTACTGCACCTGGCTCGACGGTAAGGAATACGAAGGCGAAGGACCGGAAGGTCAGTTCGGCGCAAATCCGAATATCGCCGATGAGTGGTTCGGTGCAAAAATGGGGCTTCCGAAGCCGGTGCCGTATGATTTCCTTTCCGAAGGCGATTCTCCGACCTTCTTCCTGCTGTTCCCCTGCTGGGGCTTCAGGACGCTTGAGAATTTTGCCTGGGGCGGAATTGCGGGACGTTATCACCGCGTGGACAGCCAGTTCAACAGCAAGGGCGAGCCGCTGAATGTCTGGGACGTTTCGATGGATTCC
>CADCPV010000058.1 GCA_902803345.1 uncultured Eubacteriales bacterium
AACTTCGTTCAGTACACCTCGACGTCTGCGCCTTCCCGGATAAACACCGGGATCACCTCGAGCGGCGCATGTGCAGTCACGACCTGTCCGCCCGGATAAACCTTTCCGGTGGCGCTTTCCGTCCAGTTTACACCCGTGGGGAGGTACACTTCCCAGGTGTCGACACCGGGTTTTGTGACGGGTGATACGAGAAGATCCGAACCGAACATGTAAGCTTTCTCTTCCTTCCAGCTCTCAGGATCTTCCGGGAAGTCAAAGAAACAGGGCCGGATCACGGGTTCGCCGGTTTCCGAAGCCTTTTTCATAACCGCACGGATATAAGGACGAAGCTTTTCGCGGATGAAGAGGTAACGGCTCATGATTTCATAGTTCCGATCGCCGAAGCTCCATACTTCGTTGTCTGCGCCGGATCCCAGTACCTGGCGCCCGTTTTCGCGGATCGTCACTTCTTTTACATCCCAGGGGGAGCGCTCGCCGTGCAGCCGGAATACCGGCAGGAAGCAGCCCCATGCAAACCAGCGGGCCATCAGTTCCCGGAAGCCTTCATCTGTGGGATCGCCGCCGATGAAGCCGCCGAGGTCACAGGTCCACCACGGTATTCCGGACATGCCCATCGAAAGTCCTGCCTGCAGCTGTTCCGAGAAGCCGCGCCAGGTCGAGGAAATATCCCCGGACCAGGTCAGCGCGCCGAATTTCTGAGATCCCGCCCAGGCGCAGCGCACCAGAGACATAATATCATCCCGGCCTTCTGCTTTCAGACCGTTGTAGAAGCCTCTTGCATATTCCTTCGGATAAATATTCGTCACCTGCTGCGCAGGTCCGGCGAAATACCGCCAGTTGTCAAATTCATAAGGTCCGATCTCCGGTTCCGCCTCATCGAGCCAGAAAATGTGCACACCCTTATCATAGTAATTATTCTTCGCGACATTCCAGACATACTCCTGTGCCTCCGGATTTGTCGCGTCATAATATACAGTCGAACCCATCCAGCCCGAACCGGATGCGGCATGTCCGCGGTCTGTGCGCATCAGAAGTCCACGATCAGCCATCGGATAATAATTCCGCGATCGTTCATCCACGGTCGGCCAGATCGAGACGACGGTTTCAATGCCCAGATCCTTCAGCTCCCGGATCATCGCCTCCGGATCGGGGAAACATTCCGGATCAAATTCCCAGTTGCCCTGCAGTGTCCAGTGGAAGAAATCGATGACGATGACATCCATCGGAAGCCCGCGGCGTTTGTGCTCTCTCGCCACCTGGAGCACCTGTTCCTGTGTCTTATAGCGTAGCTTGCACTGCCAGAAGCCCATGCCGTATTCCGGCATCATCGGCGTGCGTCCGGTCACTTCCGAGTAGTTATAGAGGATATCCGCAGGACTGTCGCCGGCCGTAATCCAGTAGTCCATCTTCTTCGTCGAGGGAATCCGCCACTCAGTCCGGTTCGTGCCGAAATGCACTTCCCCGACCGCCGGGTTGTTCCACAGAAATCCGTAACCGAGGCTCGAAACATAGAAGGGAATGCTCGCCTGTGAATTCTTGTGCTGCAGGTCGAGTACCATGCCCTTTTTATCAAGTTTATTCTGCTGATACTGGCCCATCCCGAAAATGTGCTCCTCGTCGTTTGCTTCGAAGAATGCGGTCAGCCGGTAATCGGAAGTACCCGGAATCGGCTTCAGTTCCCGCGCCGGAACGCCGATCGGAACCGCATAGCGTGAAACCCGGTTCCGGTTACGCCAGTATTCCGAGAGAAGGAGCTCGCCTTTCTGGTTATAGAAGCTGATCCAGCCTTCTTCGTTGACTTCCGCCGTGATTTTGCCGTTTGTAAGCCGGTACTGTGTTCCCTTCATATGGTAGCGTGCCCACTCCTCCGAGCGGTACCAGGGATCGGTCATGTCCACTTCTGTCGTCGTGATCTCCGGCACAATTTCCGGAACCGGCTCCGAAAGCGCCCAGTCCCTTTTGTCCGGCACTGGTTCTGCGCTCATCTGCACCCGAATGCTGTCGCGTCCCCAGGGTTCAATGGAAAGCGTGTTGACGCCGTAGCGAAGTATGATTCTGCCGTTTTCTGTCGTAATTCTCATGCTGTTTCCTCCTGATGTCGTGTTTCTGATCTGATATGAGTCTGTTTCTTATTTCTTTCCCGGCGCTTTCCAGTCGAAGATCAGTTCCGGTTCTTCAAAGGGTGTCTCAAAGAAGCGGTTGTTTAAGGGTGTACGGATGCCTTTCGTCTCGCGGCGCATCAGCTCCACAAGATGCATGACGTCTTCCAGCGCATGGAAATGATAGCCGCGCCGGTAATACCAGTACAGGTTTCCGCCTGCGCCAAGAAAATCGAACACTTCCTTCGCCGCCATTGTCGTCTGCCAGGAGCCAATCGGGTTCGTCCAGATATCCGAAGCCGCCTCGCCTACAAGAAGAATCCGCGGTGCGACAAGCGCCTTCAGGAAATGGCAGTCAAACGGCAGTTCCTGCTCGCGGTCCTGATAGGCAGCCATCTCCGGTCCGAGCCAGAAAGGAAAGGCTGTGCACAGGTCTTTCAGCGTCTCCGAACGTCCTTCCAGGCCGTTCTCCTGAATTGCCCGCATATGAATCCGATAACAGCCGCAGGATCCGGCGTTTGTCTCGTTCGGCGCGACAATCGTCGCCCGCTCATCCAGAACGCCGGCCAGCATTGCCGTTTTTCCGCCCCGCGAATGCCCCGTATAGGCGAGACAGTCCGTATCCAGAAGCCCGAGCTTCAGAAGCGCGTCCGTCACGCGCTGATAGCCCCAGGCCCACGCGCCAAGAGCCCCAAACGTGTACTCCGGATAAATCTCATAGAGCGGACTCTGCGAACGGTCTTCTCCGTAGATATCATGCGCAAGCTCCGTCCGGTCGAACATCGCCAGCGCAAATCCGTTATCCGTAAAAGCTTCATGCCAGGGATTGTCAAAAACATATTTGAAGCACAGATCTCCATCCACTGCGGTCGGCCAGGGGCCGGTTTTCCCGGGCGTAAACAGTTTCATATAAAAGCTCAGCTGCTTTTCCGCCGTTCCTGCAATGATCCGGTATGTATGCTGCTTCTCTGTCAGATAGCAGGGCACCACTTCGAAAACTTCCGGTGCCGGCGGCTGCGTTCCGTACTGCAGCTCCACCGCGGACCGAAAGAGCATTTTCCGCTGTTCCG
>CADCPV010000059.1 GCA_902803345.1 uncultured Eubacteriales bacterium
TATGTGAACGGCGCGAAAGCCTGTCGGAACGAGAAGGATCCGACAATCAGCGATCTCACAGGCCTTTCCATCGGCGTCGAAGAGCGCGAAGACGGCTGGTATCTCACGGGCGATCTTTTCGAGAAGCTCCCGGAGAAAGCCTGCCGCATGATTTCCACTCCGACGCTCGGAATGGCTTTCGAACCGGAGATGCAGTATGAGAATCCGGACGGTACGCCGATTGTGTTCAACCTGGACTATTTCGGAGAGAGAAGAGCGTCCTGCCCGATACCCGGACCTTTCGCGGATGCAGCGGAAGCAAAAGCGCGGGTGTTCTGACGAAGTTCAGGAGATAATTGAAGAGCGGACCGGGGAGCAATTCCCCGGTCCGCTTCTTTTCAGATCTGCAGCTTCAGCGCAGTCCAAAGCCCGATTGCCCTATTGACGGAGAAGCCGGAATCTGATACAATACAAAAAGCTATGCAATCAGGGAAACCGGAGAAAATATGAGCACAACAACAGCAAAATTCGGCGGAACATCCATCGCGGATGCCGCACATTTCAGAAAAATCGGAGAGATCGTCGCGAAGGATCCCGCGCGGCGCTTTCTTGTCGTATCTGCGCCGGGGAAGCGGAACCCTTCGGATCTGAAAGTAACAGACCTGCTGCTTTCGGTGTATGAAAAAGCGGCAGCGGAGGAGAATTTTGAGCCCGTCCTGCTGTCGGTCCGGGACCGCTTTTTCGAGATTGTCCGGGGACTGTTTTCCGGCGAACAGCTGGAACAGGAAGAACAGATGATTCTGGATACGCTTCGGGTTCTTCGGGACAGCCTGCTTTCGGATCCGCAGAAGGATTACGCGGCAAGCCGCGGCGAGTACCTTGCGGCACGGATCCTCTCCGATTATCTTGGCTATACCTTTGTCGATCCGGAGTGGTGCGTCTGCTTCTCGGAGGATGGCGTGCTGGACCTTCCGATGACGCTCCGTACGATGGGCGCGGCGCTTCGGCCGCTTCAGAATGCTGTTATCGCGGGCTTTTACGGCGCTGACCAGAAGGGGATCATTCACACCTTTGAGCGCGGCGGTTCAGATGTCACAGGCGCTTTAGCGGCCCGGGCGGTTTCAGCGGATCTGTATGAAAACTGGACCGATGTTCCGGGGCTTCTCTCGGCAGACCCGCGGATTGTCAAAAATCCGGGGACAGTGGACTACCTTTCCTACCGCGAGCTTCGGACACTTTCCTATATGGGGGCTTCGGTGCTGCATACGGACTCGGTACTGCCGGCGTCAAATATCGGGATTCCGATCAATATCCGTTCGACGGAGGAGCCGGACAACCCGGGTACCATGATTGTGCGGAAACTCCCGAAGGGCCGGATGCGGCATGCGGTCACCGGTGTCGCCGGGAGAACCGGTATGTCGGTGATCCAGGTCGAGAAAGTCATGACCAGTGACGGTTCGGGCTTCGCGTCAAACATTTTAGAGAGCCTGAAAAGGCGGAACCTGCCTTTTGAGCACTGCTTAACGGGCATTGATACGATTACGCTGGTGATCCGTTCGGATCTTTTGGCGCCGGTCAAGGAAGCGCTTCTCCAGGAACTTCAGGACGAGCTGCAGCCGGATTATCTGTCGATCCGCGATGAACTGTCGATGATCGCGGTGGTCGGCGAGAAGGGGACGGATGCGAGCGACGCGAATGTACAGGTGCTGCAGGCGCTGACCCGCGCCGGGATCGAGATTACGACGATCAACCAGGGCGCGGGCAAGCTGAACCTTCTCATTGGCGTGCCGGAGGAGCATTATGAAGACGCCATCCGCGCAATTTACAGTGTGATAGAGGAAGAAACCGCGTGAATATCATTGAGATCCTGAATCTCGTACACGAATATAAAGAATACGATGAGAACGAGACCGAGGTCGAAACCGTCCGGGCGATTGATGATGTGACGCTGTCCATCGAAGAGGGCAGCTTCGTCACAATTGTCGGACACAATGGTTCCGGCAAATCCACGCTCGCAAAGCATGTGAATGCACTGCTGCTGCCGACCGGCGGAACCGTGCTCCTTTGCGGTCAGGATACGATGAAAACCGAGGAGCTGTGGACGCTTCGGAAAAATGCGGGCATGGTTTTCCAGAATCCGGATAACCAGATCATTGCCGGAATCGTTGAAGAGGATGTGGCCTTCGGACCGGAAAATCTCGGCGTTCCGACAGAGGAGCTGGAGA
>CADCPV010000060.1 GCA_902803345.1 uncultured Eubacteriales bacterium
AAATGAACGCCCTTGATGAAAGTCAGGGGCTTTTTTTGTTGCACCAACCCGGCAATGACTGCCGTGCCTGCACGAGCAGACATTAGCCGGGTGCAGGAACATGGAGCACGAAGTGCGGAATGTTCGGTGGTGCGGAATCGAGCAGGGTGACCTGCTCGATTCCCATTTTGTCGTCCGTCAGGGCGTTTTTCGTCAGATGTGCAAGGTCTATCAAGGTCATTTCTAAAAACTCTCTATAGGCTATAAAAAATACTCCTAAGAGAATTTTTGTATATGACATTGATAGACCTTGCACATGGGGGCTGAAGGGGTCTCCGGAAGATCGGAATTTTGCGTCACATTAGCGTGTGGCGCTGTTTTGTGCGTATTTATTGATGACTTTCCAGAGGGATCAGGATATAATGAGAACTGTAATCGGGAACTCTTCCTGATTTCATGTTTTTTTTCATACTTTGTAACATTTATTCTGAAGCTGTCGGTATATAGAGTGAAAGTCAAAAAGCTGATTGACAGAGATAAAGGGAAAGGAGGAGCGGCGCTGATGGATGACCAGAGAATCATCGAACTGTTCATGAACCGGGATGAACAGGCGATCCAGGAAACCATCGATAAATATGGTACTTACATCCGGAAAATCGCCGCTAATATTCTCGGAAACCGCGAAGATACGGAGGAGTGTGTCAATGACAGCCTTCTGAGGGTGTGGAATACGATTCCGCCGAACCAGCCGAAAAAGTTTTCTGCCTATCTTGCGCTGCTCACAAGACAGATCTCGATTGATGCATACCGGAAAAGCCGCAGGAAAAAGCGCTCGGATACGGAATATTCCGTTTCCTATGAGGAGATGTCAGAAGTCCTTGCCGACAGACAGAATGAGACGGAGGAGCTGATCGACCGCTTAACACTTCAGGAGCTTCTGAACCGTTTCCTTTCCGGACGGCCGAAGGATGTCCGTACGATTCTTGTCCTGCGCTATTTCTACCTGGAACCCACGAAGGACATCGCCGAGCGAACGGGATCTTCCGAATCACGCGTCAGAGTCGTGCTCCATCGGGAGCGGAAGGCGCTGAAAAAGTTTCTGGCGGAGGAGGGTTACGAATTATGAAAGATGATAAACGGAACAACCTGGATGAACTGATGGATGCCTGGGAGGGTATCCGCCCGGAATATCTGGAGGACGCGGATCAGGTTTTCCTTCACGGAAAGAAGGGACAGAGACGGAGGCGCACGGCGGTTCTTCTTGCGGCAGCCGCTGTATTCATCGCTGCAGTCGGATTCGGAATGGTGCTGATTATTCGAAATTATACCGGAAAGTCGGATGTCTCGACGGATCTGACCGTCCGGCAGGACTCAAGCATCGAAACAGTGCCCGAAGAGAGCGGCACGCTCTCTTACGAGGAGTCAAAAGCCGCTGAAGAAGCGGCTTACGAGGCCTCCAAAGCCGCCGATGCCGCGAAGCAAGCGGAAGAAGCCGCGAAACAGGCAAAAACAGAACAGGAGGCTTTTCTCGCAGAAGCGGCCGAGAAAGAAGAAAAGCTGAACAGGGAAGATTTCACATACCGCCTTCCCGGATGTTTCCGGAGGCTGGTCATCAAAAGTGACGGAAGCATAATCGTCGATTCTGCCGATTCGATTTATATATCTCCACAGAGCCCTTCGATCATGCAGGAATCGCTTCTCTGCACATACGGGGAATGTGTTTATCAGGCCTCTGCCTCTGGTTCGGGCGGCAGGACGGTCTGGGAGGTATATGATCAATCTGCCGGTGAACGGGGAGAAAAGCTGTTTGAAATCCATGCGCTTGTACAGAACGGGGGAGATGTGGAGCAGTTTCTTCTGCAGAGAACCTCCGGAAGCGGGGAAGATTACCGGCTCTATGTCCGGGATCACAGTGCGGATTACAGTATCTCAGGGAATTACCTGACGGAGACGGACGGAGGCTCCGAAGAACCTGTACGGTCCCTGATCAATATTACTGTCCCGGAGTTTATGCCCGACAGCAAAGAGATGAGGCTTTTTATGGACGGGTCATACATTGGCGCATACAGAACGGCATTCATCTATGATGAGGAAGGCGGACAGTATGTACTGCTGGCTTACGATGACAAGAGCGACAATTTGAGCCCTGTATTTACCGGTGCGGTTCTGTATTCTTCGTCCTCCAAAGACACGGCCGTAGGGGAGGCGATTACCCTTTATCAGTACGGCAGTCCTTCCGGGGACAGGGAAGTCGGGACATTCATAAAAGCAGAGCCTGTGCATCCTGATCCGGAATCGGAATTCATGCGCTTCCTGTCAGAACTGGATCAGCCGGAACTGGCCGTCAACCTTGGCAGCATTCACTGTACTGACGCCGAAAAAATGGTTTTGGAACTGCCCCGGCTCCTTTCGGAGGGGGACGGCGAAGTCCTTCAGATGTATAATGCATCAGGGACAATCAGCAGTGCCGATATGAAACGAATGCTGGCGCAGGACTTTTTCTGTACGGAAGTGTCCACGGCATTTCTCGGCGGTCATGCAGATGAAATGATTGTGCTTCAGACCGGAACGGATCAGGATCGTCTTTTGGCCGTACTCGAAAACACCGGACTCATCGTGTTCCTGAACCAAGGCGAAATCCACTGCTTCATGCCTGCCTTGTCAGGCTCGACTGTCGGGCGGTTCTCCCTCCGCGGCTGGTATGATGAAGCGCTCTGCTACGCGGCAGGCGATGTCACAATGAAAGGGGAAGCCATCAGGATTCCGGACCGTGGCCAGAGCTATATCGAGGCGGTGCAGGAATACTTCGATTCACGCAATGAAATCCGCATGAAGCTCCCGCATGGCTGTAAATATGCGAACCTCTATGCGAAATCAATTGTTGAAGAGGCGGATACAAAAGAGGTTCCGGCACAATACCGGGAACGGTATGAGAATGACTCACATGAAATCCTGGGCGCTTTCAGATGCACGAACATCTGGGCTCCGGAAAACGAGGCCGCTTACCGCGCACAGATCGCCGGCGTGAATACCGAGTACAGCGGTGACGACCCGGAGGTTCCGGACGGCGCATACTGGGGCACGATTTTCGGCTGGGCGAGAAAGGATCCGGACGGATGGTGGTATATCGCTGTCGACGGAACGTCGCTCGGCTGGCCGCCAGACGGCTGATCAGTGAAGCCAGAAGCACCATAGAAACAACTAAGGGATCAGACAGATCTTTTCCTTTTTATGTGTGTTTCCACTCCGTCAGGGCGGTTTCCATCAGGATGTGCAAGGTCTATCAAGGTCATTTCTAAAAACTCTCTATAGGGTCATATGATAATTCAACCGCAAATATCTCTGGAAGCGCATCTGCGACAATGCATGTTGCATATAATTATATTTCTGTCTTTGGCATCTTTAACACGCTGAGCTTTTATAGCATTCATAGTATAATTCACAATGGATATCCAGTGCAGGCAGCTGCCGGGTATTATTCGGGAGGTTGGAGAACCGGTGGACATGTTGTAGCTATCAAAGGGTCATATTACAATGTCAGTAATAATACTGAGCATACTATAGAGTATGTTGACCCGGCAAACGGGAATACCTATACCTGCTCGTATGCTGCCTTTTGTAATGGTACATATAATGGTCGGATTTATGATCAGACTGCCTATACAAATTGAAGGAGGTGAATGATGAAGTCGTTACTGATTAACGTTTCTATGGTGCTGCTTCTCATGGTTTCGTTCACCATAGTGGCGGCTGCAGATGAAGATGTATCCTATAGAGACTTTCCGTCTTTGTATGACGACACGGAATATGTCAGTGTAGATGATGCGGTAAGGAAAGGATATCTGTCGACTGCAGCAGAAGCCGTGAACCCCTATAAACTATATTCGGTGAACCGTGAGCAGTTTTTCATGCTGAAGAACCAGCCGGAGAAAGTAATAGACAAGCTTTCGGAATATGTATGGCTCCTGCCGCTTTCAGACGGAACGAATCGCCGTGTCTGGGTTAAGGATGATAGAGTGGAAGTACTTGGCGGGCGCACCGCTTCACTTAATCAATCACAGGAAGACATCGACATGGACACCTGTTTCAGAGAGCTGTCGGCGTATCTTCGGGAAAACGGGACAAATTTTGGAGAAATCAGGCTATATGCGCTGGAAGTTCCGGAATTTTATTCCTCGTTCCTTCTCTGTGAGATGGCGGATGGGGCAATTGTGATTCCATTCAGCGATGCAACGCATCTTACAAATCTGGAGAACGGGAAGATTTATCCTGCAGAGGAAGCGGCGGATATTCTGAAACGGGCATTTTCCTCAGGAGATTCAGGAGAAATGACGGCAAACGGCGGAGCGTCAGTGGGTACAGGTCGGAAAGCACTGTATCTGATTCCTGTGATCGGTGCTGCGGTGCTGGCGGTTACAGCGGCTGCCGGTTTGATCCATAGATCAAGAGTGAGGCATCGGTATATGGATTAACCAGAAATCAGGGGAAAGCAGGATATATGAAAATCGGGGTTGGTGCTTTATACCGGCCCCGATTTGTCAATAAGATCCTTAGAACTCCATTACGGAGTACTGCCGGATCTCGGGATCCAGGTCCTCGAGTTCCTTGCTCATGCATATAATAAGATCCACATTGTGGAGATTGTTGGCATAGTTAAGCTGATTGACATAATTTTTGATCTGTACATTATCGTCGTCGCAGTTCTCTAATTTTGCGAGTTTCAGGAAACTGTCGAGATAAACCTGTGAATATCGTAGTTGGATGAAACGACTTCGAGAATGAAATCGATGAATTCATCTCCGCTCCGTAAGGGGTAGCGGGAAGCGCCCACGAGATGGATTTTATTGTTCAGTTCATACATGTGGTTGAGGCTCTTGTCGAAATGGAGTGCCTGACAGCTTATCCGCTGAACGGGGATCAGAGCGGCATTAAGTGGCAGGACTGATGGGCGTAAACCAGGAGGGCGAATGAAACTGCGGTACTGGATTGCTCTACTGTTGATGAATCCGGACTATTCAAAAAATGGAAGACAGATCGGGAAATACTTAATATTTCGTACAGGAAGAAACAGCGATCGTTTCGGGCATTTATCAGAATGTGGGAGACAATAACCTGATGCATGTCATAGCACAGCTGGCAAGAGAAACGTCCAGTCAGGAGAGATAGGAACTGGATCATGAAACTCTGAATTTGATGCGCAGAAAAATCACCTAAACCCGGAGTTTCGACATCGGATGGATTCAGTTTTGAGTACATTATTCGGGAGATGTAAGCATAGGATATGTCCAAGCGTTTGCGAAAATGGACGAAACTTGTTTCAGTCCAAAATATCCGGAGAAAATATCTTATATTATAGAACAGATGTATTTATTCGCACATATGTCACAGATATCCGATTGCCTTTTTTCACAACCTATTACAGGATTATCTTGCCCTTGTTTTTGCCCTTATGAACAGCAAAGGAGCCATTATCACGAGGAGATAATCAATAGCAGGATTTGGTGGGCAGACTATGAAAAACCCTTTGTTTTCAACGGTTTCAGAGGATTTCATTAAAACCCTATAATCACTGGCGGATGCCTATGAGTTTGCGGATTTCAAATCTATAATTTACCGGGCCGTTTTCCGCCCATGGCATCGGAATTCTTGATTTATGCTTTTCCGATACATCAGCTGAGAAGATCTCTCAGGGTATCTTCGGTCTCTACAGGCTGCCAATGTCCCTCAACACAAGTGACAGCGCCTGTCGAGCGGATCTTGTCAGCCAATTTCTTTGCGAGTTTTTTATCCCTGGCACCGTCAGGAAATTGCGCACAGGCAGCATCACCGATAAAGAGCGTTTTATCTTCGCCCACATATACAAGTGTTGAATCGTCTGTATGAGGAGCCTCAGTCTGGAAAATGCTGATCGTACATCCGCCGAGATCGATCGTCATGCAGCCCTCGAAAACAATATCGGCCGGAACAACGATCACTTCTTTACTGCCTGAATATTCTTTTCGGATGCTGTCGTACATGTTCAGGAACACGTCCGGGCCGTTCTTCTCTATCTTCTTTATGCATTCCAGAAGATGCCCGTTTGTTGTTTTGTTTGTTATGGTAAGACCGTTCACTGCGTGCATCGCAAAAGTATGATCCCAGTGCCAGTGTGTAAGTACCGTAAGCGAAGGAAGAGGCAGCCCCTCCTTACGAAGGGAATCGTAAAACTCCCTGATATGTGCTTCCGAGTGGCCGGCATCGACGGCAAGACTCCGCTTATCACCCTTGATATATCCGAGATTCGGACGATCGCGCTCTTCCTCGAAAGGCATATACCATATATGTTCAGTAAGTTTCCTGAGTTCCATATGTTGTGTCTCCTTAGACTATATGCACGCTTGCCCCGTCAGATGTATTTAGCAAACGGGACCAGGCTGCTGACCTCAACGTAACCGTTCTTTTTATAGAAATTATAAGCCGGCACGTCTCGGTCCGTGAGCAGGAATATCTGCTTAAGACCCATTTCCTTTACAGCTTTTTCAATCTGTGTCAGGAAAAAAGTCCCGGCGCCGTTACCCTGACGGTCGGTCTTGATGCACAGCTCGTTGATTATGTATTCCGTTCCCGTGTACCAGTGTTTTATATATCCCATAGAAAGTCCAATCAGCTCATTTCCATCATAAAGGCCGTATGTCAGCGAATAGCTCTGGCCGCAGAGATCCTCTATGTACAAGTCAAGCTGCTTACTGTCCGACCAGTCGTCGTTCCATGGTTCTCCCGTGAAAACGTTCGTAAACAGTACTTTTATGGCTTCTTTATCTTCTATCGACAATCGTTTCAAATTCACGTGTTATTCCTCTTACCTGATATGAAGCGGTAATACTATTCTGTCCCTCTAATCTGTCAAAACCAGCAGCAGTATACAATTCTATTTCTGCCTTAGCATCTACATCGACCACTACCATCATTTGATTTGGCCTGTTTAATTCTATTGCCTTTACCAACAGTGCCAGTTCATAGCCTTGCTGTGCTGCTTCAGACTTCATAAACAGGGCGTAGATTTCATTGATATCATAGCAGCATTGCACATCCAAATATCCTTGGACCTGTCCATCTTTTATGGCAAGCAGGACTCTGAATTTTTCTTGAGCTGCAAGAATGCGCTCGGCGGTCCAATACGTGTCAGTGCTATGAAGGTCACAATACTGTTTCGCCCACTTCTCAGATAGCAGCTCAATCTGGCTGGTCGATACATTTGGCGTTGGTCCAGTCAGAATCATTTTCTGCTGTTCTGGATCAAATATCGCCCCTTTCGTCTTCAGCGGGCGGGAAATCGCGGCGTTTAATGGATTAAAAACAAAATCCATACTGTATCCGTAATAGTTTCTCTCCATGTACGAAAGCATTTCGCTAAACGCTTCTTCTTTCCTGGTAAAGCCGATGATCATCTCGATATATCGATCATCCGAAAGGACAAGCCAAACAAAAAGCCCCTCGGTGATTCCATTTTCCAAAACGGCAAAAGCATATTCGTCCTTACTCTTTAACGAACGGTAGAGGTTCTCTTTGTCATATGTGAAATGCGGGTCGGAAAATAGTGGGTGCTCAGCCAGTCCACTGATAAAACCTTTATATTCATCAAATGAATGTATTTCCTGAATCATGTTCTACAGCCCCATAAAATTACTATTTGGCGATTTCTTTTCAGATTATAACAAAACTTGACTGCCGTTTCAACGGCAAAAAAGAGTATGCAGGCTATATGCATACTCTTCCCTCAGTATGATCTGATTTTTGTTACTTATACAGCCTGATCAGAATCCGATCCACGTCCTCTGTCGGAAAATCATGCTGAAACAAGTAGTTGCGCCACTCCAGGAGAGCCAGCTTCAGAATCCGCTGCTACTTTGGTGTTAGAGTTACTTTATAATTCGAGGGTGATCTCGCCTGACTCTAACATCTGTTTTTTTTCCTTTTGCAGCAGTCCAGTCCTTATCCGTCAGTTGACCCTTATCATTGGTGCACAGATGGGTTCGCTTTTCGGCACCTGAACATAAAGCGTTTTCTTCAGCTTATACACAGCGTATTTCT
>CADCPV010000061.1 GCA_902803345.1 uncultured Eubacteriales bacterium
CCGTGAGGGCTTTATCGTCGTCTTCCCGAACGCGCATGAATACAAGTTCTGGAATGTCTGGGAAGGCGTCCCGAAGATGGCGGACGGTTCCGAAATGAAGTCGGGTCCCGGCGGAATGCCGCTCCCGAAGCCGTATCCCTCTTTCAAAGAAGGACCGGACTGCAATCAGGTCCTTGCGCTGATCGAGAATGTCAAGGCGCGCTTCAACATTGACCCGGGCCGCATCTTCATCCAGGGCATGTCGATGGGCGGCATGATGACCAGTATGATGGTGCATTACTTCGGCGAGAAGTTTGCTGGCTTCGCGACGGCAGGCGCACCGGGCGGCGCACCCCGCGGTGTGAAGAATGCAGAGCCCTGGGAGCGCGGACCGATCTCCGGCTTCATCAGCATGCCGGAATTCAACGGCTTTGACAAAAATCCCGACCGCAGCCGCGACGACATCGAAGGCGTCCGCCGGGCTGTCAAATACTGGACTGCTGTCAATGACTGTACCGCGCTTCCCGAGATCATGCTCGAAGGCGAGGACAACTATTTCTTCTACACCGGCAAGAAGGCGAACTTCACGCTCCGGGTCATCCGGAACCGCGACCATGGCCAGACGCTGGATGACGCGGAACTCGTCTGGGATTACTGCTTCTCGGGCATCCGCCGGGACGAGAACGGCGAAATCATCCAGGGCGGAACGAAGCTTCCGAGAAAGGGCGACGATTTCGGCATCGCGCTTGCGCTCGGGAAGGAGAACGCCCTTGTGAATTCCAAGCCCATTCGGCTGCAGATTCCGGCATTTAAGCATCAGAAGCTGAAATATCACGGCCTCGACGGCGGAGAACTCGTCCGCGGCGAATACTTCTATGCACCGGTTTCCTTCCTCGCACAGGCGACAGGCTCCGAGTGCAACATGAGCGCAGACGGCCGAAACGCGGAACTGATCCTTCGGGACGGCCGGATGGTCGAATTCGCGCAGGGCTCGATCGGCTGTGTGATTGACAACAAGATTTATTCGATGGACTGCGAAGCAGTGATCCGGGACGGCGCTTTATGTCTTCCGGTCGAATGGTTCTTCCGGCGGCTTTTAGGCTGCTTCGTCTCCGAGTCGCGCGGCGTCATGTACATCACCGACCACTATATCGAGCTTGCGGCCCATACCGCAGCCCTGATTGAGGATATTCTGGAACAGTAAAACAGGCTGGGATTCCTCCGCTTCGGCCTTCGGCCTCCGGTCGGAATGACACAAGGCGGGTCTGTCATCCCGAGCGACCGCAGGGAGCCGAGGGATCCCATCACTTTATCGATATCCGGATGGGATCCCTCGATTCGGGCTTTGCCCTCACTCGGGATGACACAGTCCGGAAGGACAGTCACGAATTCAGTATTCCTATTACGAAGGAGAACTTTTATGATGAATACCCTTTATCTTCGTCCGGGTACCCCCGATGATCTGAACCGCGACTACCTGCCGCAGCGCATCAAGGGCTCGGACATTGTCGTGAATGAAAACGGAAATAATTCCCAGCCCTATCCTGAGCGCCTGAAGGAGTTCCATGCGGAGCTCGTTCCCGGACAGGGAGAGGACAGCTGGTATGAATATGTGCCCGAAAGCTATGATCCGTCAAAGCCGACGCCGCTGGTGTTCTCAATGCACGGCGGTGTTATGTCGGGCTGGGGCCAGTGCATTTACACTTCCTGGTCCTATGTGGCGGACCGGGATGGGATCATCGTTGTCTATCCCGACGCGCACAACAAGCTTTTCTGGGAGCAGATGCCGTCTCTGGAAAGCGAATTCAACAAGCATGTCGCGGGCTTTGATGTACCGGATCCGACGGAGCGGATTGAGGATCACCGGGACTGCAATTTCGTTCTCGCACTTCTTGAAATTCTGAAAAAGAAATACAATATCGACGAAGGCCGTATCTTCATGCAGGGCATGTCCGCCGGAAATATGATGACAACGCTTTTTGCGCGCTACTACGGAAATCTCCTTGCCGGCGCGGCGGGATCAGCTGGCCCGGGCAGTCTTTCCCTTCTGTATGACGAAGACGGCAAGATCATCAACCGCGGCGGTCCCCTGGGAATCTGGCAGACCCGGCCGGAGAACAACGGCTTCGGGATGCGCGATTTCGAGCGGGAAGGCGACATCGACCGCTACAACCGGATTTACTGGATGAAGATCAACGAGATTGATCCGACGCCCGAAATCAGCATCATCGGTGAAGACAATTTCGCTTTCTACCAGGGCAAAAAAGCGCCGATGGTCTTCATGGACGTCAAAAACCGCGACCACGGCCAGAAATTGGACGAAGCCTTCCTGCACTGGGATTACTTCCTTTCCGGCCTCCGGAGGCTTCCGGACGGCACGATTGTCGATGAAGGTTCCGTAACGCCGCGAAAGGGCGATGCGGTATCCTTTGCCTTTGCGGAAGGCATTGACAAAGCATTTATCAGTCAGAAGGTGACCCCGCTCTCGCAGGCCCCAATGAAGTGGCAGAAGCTGAAATACCATGGCCTTGACGGCGGACAGCTTGTTCGCGGCGAATACCTGATGGTATCGGTCCGGGACCTTGCGGCAGCGGTCGGCGCGGAGTATATCCCTTCCGAAGACACCCTGCATGCGGACGTGATTCTCCGGGACGGCCGGAAGCTGCAGTTCGCCAGGGGCTCGATCGGCTGCCTGATCGATTCGACCATGCGGCAGATGTATGTCGAGGCCATTCATCGGAACGGCGAGCTTCTGATCTCCGCCGAGTGGTTCATGCGCTACCTTTTCGGCTACTGCGTAACAGAATGCCACGACATGATTTATGTAACCGACCACCACGCGGAGCTTTCATACTTCTTAGCGGATCTGATCATAGACCTTCTTCGGGGCAATCCGATGCCGGAGGACTTCGCGCGTGCACGGAAAATCAACTGGCTTGGAGGTGAAAATTTTGGATAACAAATGGATTCTTCTGCCCGGTACGCCGGACGACGACAACCGGGACTACCTGCCGGAGCGAATCAAAGGCTCGGACATCGTAGTGAACGAAAACGGCAACAATTCCCAGCCCTATCCCGAGAAGCTCACGGAGTATCACGAGGACCTGCTTCAGGACGGACAGCCCGGCTGCTGGTACGAATATATTCCGGACAGCTACGACGGCTCGAAGCCGGTTCCGCTGGTCCTCTCGATGCACGGCGGCTTAATGACCGGCTGGGGACAGTGCATTTACACCTCCTGGTCGCTGATGGCCGAGCAGCACGGCTTCATCGCGGTCTTCCCGGACGCGGCGAAAAACCGCCTCTGGGCAGACGAATGGGGCAGGTGGCTGTACAAAAATGAGGAGAGCGGAGAGGGAACCGAGAACATTCCCCCGAATCTTGACGCCTCGCCGGATGACATCCGGGAGAACCGCGATATCAATTTCACCTGCGCACTGGTCGAACGGATCTGTGAGAAATACAACATCGACCGGGGCCGTATCTACATGCAGGGCATGTCGATGGGCAATATGATGAGCGCCATGTTCGCGCGGCACAAAGGCTTCCTTCTTGCCGGCGCCGCGGGCTCGGCCTGCGCGACCTTCCTGTCGGTGCTCTATGATGAGAACGGCAATATTAAAAATTCCGCCGGCCCGGTTCCTGTTTTCCAGAGCCGTCCGGAACGGAACAATGTGCCGGAGGACATTGAACTCCAGAAGTTCGTCAACCGCTGGAACAAGTATTACTGGATGAAACTGGACGGATGTGATCCGGTGCCGGAGATCTCGATCGTCGGCGAAAACAATTTTGCTTTCTACAAAGGAGACCGCGGCGACGTTGTCTATCTCGACATCAAGAACCGCGACCACGGGCAGAGCTTTGACGATGCGGCACTGATCTGGAATTATTTCTTCTCCGGCATCCGGAGAAATGAGGATGGTTCCTTTGAGCGTCTGGAAAGCAATCTCCCGCGGAAGGGTGATGCTTTCTCGCTGGCCTTTGCAGAAGGGATCGGAAAAGCCTGGCACAATAACAAAGTCGAGCCGATGACCGCGAAAACACTCCGCTGGCAGAAGCTGAAATATCATGGCCTTGAGGGCGGCGCGAAGGTTCGCGGCGAGTATCTCTGCGTCCCGCTCAGATACCTGGCGGAAGTTTTCGGCGCACAGTACGAATCACAGCGTGACAACCGGATGGTGCGGCTCACGCTTTCGGACGGACGGGTGCTGCAGTTTGCGGAAGGCTCGATCGGCTGCATGATCGATACGGATCTTCGCTCGATGTACTGCGAAGCGCTGTACCGGGAAGGTGAGCTTCTCGTCCCGGCGGCCTGGTTCCTGCAGTATCTCTTCAACCTGCAGGTCTCCGAATGTGATGGCGTGCTGTATGCGACGGATCATTTTAATGTGCTTTCGCTGTATATGGCGGATGTGCTGAAAGAAGCGCTCGAAAAAGACGGAGATTATCCGGACTACGAGGGAATCGGGTTCGCGGACTGACCCTGATATCATATCCATGGAGGTGGCAAAATGAATTTCGAAAAATTAACGGCATATCTCGATTCGCTCGAGGAAAAGTACGGCGTGCCCGGCGTGGACTGCAAGGTCATCCGGGACCACGAGACCATTTACCGGCACATGACCGGCTTCAGTGATTACGAGAAAACCAAACCGGTTTCGCAGGCTGATCTGTACGACATTTATTCAATGTCCAAAATCGCAACCATGACTGCCGTGATGCAGCTCATCGAGCGGGGTGAGATCGATCTCGAGGACGATGTGACGAAGTACCTTCCGGAATTTGCGGAAATGTACTATGATCCAAACTTCAAATTCGGCTGGCCGATGAAGATGCCGACCCGTGAGACCGCGACGAAGAAGGCTGAAAATCCGATCAAGATCTGGAACTTGATGTCGATGACCGCCGGCCTTGGCTACGACATCAATTCCGAGCCGATCAAGGAGCTCCAGAAAGCGACCGACAATAAAGGTTCGACCCGGGAGTTTGTGAAGGCAATTGCGGCGACGCCGCTTCTCTGGGAGCCGAATACCCGCTACGGCTATTCTCTGGCACATGATGTGCTGGCGGGCGTTGTCGAGGTGGTTTCGGGCATGACCTTCGGCGAATATATGAAGAAGAACATCTTTGAGCCCCTCGGAATGAAGGAAATCTGGTATCAGGTGCCGAAGGGAGAAGCCTACCGCCTTGCCGCCCAGTACAGCCAGGACATGCGGACCGGAGAGATCACCCGGCAGGAAGGAAATGCTTTCCGGCTTTCCGAGAATTACGAGAGCGGCGGCGCAGGCGTCACAACCTCCGTCGATGAATACAGCAAGCTTCTGGATGCACTGGCCTGCGGCGGTGTCGGCGCGACCGGAGAGCGGATCCTGAAGGAAGAATCTGTTCTAGAATTTACGAAAAACCGGCTGACTCCGGAGCAGGTACAGCAGTTCCAGATGGGCATGCG
>CADCPV010000062.1 GCA_902803345.1 uncultured Eubacteriales bacterium
AAGGCCGATTACACAGACATCCAGCGCTTCCTCTAAATACCCGTGCATCCGAAGATGCGTCACCAGAGAAACAACCGCGCTGACACTTTGAGGATCTTCCTGGCAGGCCAGGCATGCCATGTAGAAAGAGAGCGTCGAGCGGTTCGACATCAGAAGGACATTCGAGAGGTTTGAAAGCATCAGCGCCTCGCGCTGCTCTTCGCTCATCCCGCCGCCGGCGATCACCTGCGGATCCGGCTCGATCGGATCAACTTCGACATAGTTTGGAGCAGACTGCAGTTTTGCGCCGCACTTTTCGCAGACTACCGCATCTTTCGGATTCTCATGGCGGCAGGCGGGACAGATCAGCTTGTCTTTGCTCAGGCCCACTTTGATGCGGGCGCTGTGCAGCTGTTCCGCCGGAAGTGTTGTGACAAACCCCTCATCCGAGCCTTCGCCCTCGGTTTCCACACCTTCCGGAACCACTGACTCCTCCGATTCGCCTTCCGGATTCGCTTCTTCGTCCGTACTTTCAGCATCCCCGTCCGAATCCGCTTCGCTGTAGAACAGCGCCGGGAGTCCGATCACAGCCGTGGTTCCCGTAAGGCGTGTGCCGGAGAATGGAGACTGCGGCAAGTGCAGAAATACAGCGGGTACTTTCGACTCTGTTTCACCGGTCTTCCCCGACTCGTAAGTGATTTTCCCGCCGAGGTCCTTGATCAGCTGCTCGATGTCCGGATCGTCCTGCGAAAGCGCAGCAGTCAGAATCTGAATCTTCTTCGCGCCTCTCCGGTCCGTGATATCCAGCCGGTGCTTCTGCTGCACCTCAAGCTTTTCCACATACTTCGAAAGCGCTGCCATCTGTTCGTCTGATGGCGCCGGGATCTCCGTCAGGTTCAGAAAATCCTCCGGACTTCCGATTTCGGCAGTGATCGCGGCGTTGTCCAGCCTCGGCCGGAAGGGCCAGACACGGAAGTACCAGAGCGCAAGGATTGTCAGCACAAGCAGACTGCCGAGAACAATTCCCAGCGTGATCAGTGCTTTTTTCTTCCGCTCCGGGTCCGGTGCAACTGCCGGTGTCAATGTATTCCTGCAGTTCGGACACTGATTTTCCTTTCCGGTCAGCGCAAATCCGCAGTACGGGCATTTGTATTTCTTCTTCATTTGCGTGGGCCCTCCTTTCATGGAATCCCTCGCCATCACGCGGGATAAGGCTTAACTTTTACAGTACAATTCCGTATGCCACAGAACGCACCCTGTGATGGTGGTACAGTTCCTCATTGGGCATCATGTTGTGCATGTAGGCAATCGAAAGCTTCGCAACCGGGTCCGCTTCGACCCAGATGCCGGATCCGCCGGTCCAGCCGAAAGCGCCGAGATGCCCGTTATGGCCGTATTTCTGCGTCATCAGTGTCCGGAAACCGAGGCCATAGCCATAGCCTGCGAGGTAGTCATTTGTGAAATCCTGAAGCTGCACCTCATTGAGCTGGTTTTCGTGCAGCATCGCCACGGTTCCCTCGCCGAGGAGCTTCCGTCCCTTATAGGTTCCGCCGTTTGCGAGCATCTGCATAAAGACTGCAAAATCACTCGCGGAAACGAGTAAATTCGGCCGCGCGCCGACAGGAGAACGCGCAGGATCGATGTTGGCGTCCATTCCGTCCGCTGCGGGGAACAGTTTCCCATCCTTCTTGCCATAATTTGTCACAATCTGGTCCCTGTTTTTGTCCGTGATAAATGTATCGGTGTCTTCCAGTTCCAACGGCTCAATAATGCGTTCCTTCATGACTTCCCGAAGCGGCTTTCCGGTCCAGGTCTCGACAAGCGCACCGGTGATTTCGGAGCCGAAACCGTAGAGCCAGTGCGAGCCCGGCTCAAACATCACCGGCACTTCCGCCATCACGCGCACTTCGTCCCGAAGATTCGGAACACCGTTCTTCAGAAGTTCCTCTATCTGGCGGCTCATGGCCTGAAGGGTCGGAGTCGTCGCGTTCGGCGCCGGCGCCATGCAGTACGGCAGGCCGCACATCATCGCAACCGCATTCCGGATGGTGATCGGATGTTCCACGGGGACCGCATCGATCGATCCGTCCGGGCGCATCACGTATTTTTTCGTGTTCTTCCACTCGGGAAGATATTCTCCGATCGGATCGGAGAAGAGGAATTTCCCCTCCTCATAGAGCATACCGACGATCGCATAGGTGAAAAGCTTCGTCGTCGAAGCCTGGCGGTACATCGAATGCTTATTCACGGGCTTCCCGGATTCGATATCCGCATAGCCCGCGGTGCCTTCATACAGGAACTCATCGCCTTGCATAATGGAGCAGCTGCAGCCCGGAACACTGTTGTCCGCAAAACCCTGCAGCAGTTTGTCCAGTTTCGTAAAATCCTTCATATTGATTCCCCTTCACGTTTTCGATGTTTTTATTTAAACAGCAGCTGCATGAACTCCCGCGCCGCAAGCCGCCACGGCTCCCACTCGTGGAAGCCCCAGCAGGAATAGAAATGCACCGGGATTCCGCGCTCATTCATGCCTTTGATCGTCTCGCGAAGCTCGCCGCACATCGGCTGCTCGCCCTCACCGGCAGAAACAAAGACGACATCGAAACGCTCTTTGAACTTCTCCGGATCTTCAAAAACATCCGTCAGATCGAATCCGTCTCCCGTTAGCCGGAAACCGCCCGAGAAAATGCCGACATTTGTGAATGTCTCGGGGTTCCGGAACACGCCGTAATTCGACTGCATCGCGCCCATCGAAAGCCCGGCCATCGCACGCGCGTGCTTGTCCGGAATGGTGCGGAACCTCCTGTCGATAAAGGGAATGCAGTCCTGGACCAGGACTTCGTCAATGTCGCCCATCGCCGGGTTGCCGGAGCCGTCCGGATGGAAGGCATAACCGTCGTTCATGACGATAATCATCTCCGCGATCTTTCCTTCCGCGATCAGGTTGTCCGCGATATAGTTGATCTTGCCCTGCCAGAGCCAGCCGACTTCATTCTCGCCGCCGCCGTGCTGGATATAGAGCACCGGGTAGCGCTTTTCCGGCTCTTCGTCGTATTTCGGCGGCGTATAGACATAGCAGACCCGGGTCAGTCCGGTCATCGTGCAGGGGTATTGCAGCATGTGAATTTCACCGTGCGGGACATCCTGCAGCATCCAGAAATCGTCGTCTTCGGAGGGCATCTCGAAATAGTTGCAGGGCCGAAAGCCGCCGAAACCGACCGATGCAAGCGTGTTCAGCGTCCGCACGCCGTCCGCATAGAAATCGCAGTAGTGGAAGCCCGGATTGATGTCGTCCGCGACTGCCGTGAAATATCCGTCCCCGAGCGGCTGAAGCTCGTACTCTTTCGGCATCGAGCCGCCCCAGCCCTTTACCGTGACCTTTTTCACGTTCGGATCATAGAAATTGAATTCAACCTTCCCGAAGTCCAGAACCTTTACGCCCTGTTTCTCCGGAATATAATGGATATGGTTGTAGTCCTTAAACACCGGTTTTCTGTTCAGCGGGCTGAAATAGAGCG
>CADCPV010000063.1 GCA_902803345.1 uncultured Eubacteriales bacterium
GAATGCCCGGGACTCCGAAAAACTGGCCGGTATCCTGCGTGAAATCGGCTACGTCGAGGAGGCACGGGAAGATCAGGCGGATTTTGTGCTGTACAATACCTGTACGGTCCGGGAAAACGCGAACCTTCGGATTTACGGACGCCTCGGAACCCTGAATTCCGTGAAAAAACGTTCGAATCCCGGCCTTCGGATCGCGGTCTGCGGCTGTATGATGCAGGAACCGGACGAAGTGCAGACGATCCGGGAAAAGTACCGTTTTGTCAGCCTCGTATTCGGCACACATAATATTTTCCGTCTCGCGGAACTGATGTACCGCATGGAGACAGAGGATGATATGGTGATCGATGTCTGGGAAGGCACCGATGAAATTGTCGAGGATCTTCCGGCGGTCCGAAAATATCCCTTCAAGTCCGGCGTGAATATCATGTTCGGCTGCAACAATTTCTGCACCTACTGCATTGTGCCTTATGTACGGGGACGGGAGCGGAGCAGGACGCCCGAAGATATTGTCCGGGAAATCAGCTGTCTTTCTGAAGACGGAGTGAAGGAAGTGATGCTCCTCGGGCAGAACGTGAATTCCTACGGAAAAACGCTGCCGGAGCCCCTGAGTTTTGCGGAACTTCTTCGCATGATTGAGAAGATTCCGGGGATTGAGCGCATCCGTTTCATGACTTCGCATCCGAAGGACCTGTCGGATGAACTGATCGAGGTACTTGGCTCGTCTGAAAAGATCTGCAATCACTTCCATCTGCCGCTGCAGTCCGGAAGCACGCGCCTTCTTCAGAAGATGAACCGGCACTATACGAAGGAACGCTATCTTGAGATCGTGGAAAAGCTCCGCGCGGCTGTTCCGGATATCTCGATTACGACCGATATCATTGTCGGATTCCCCGGCGAAACCGAGGAGGATTTCCAGGAAACGCTGGATGTCGTTCGGAAGGTGCGTTTTGATTCGGCCTTCACGTTCATCTATTCGAAACGGACCGGAACGCCTGCCGCGAAAATGCCGGACCAGGTGCCGGAAAATATCGTCAAGGACCGCTTCGACCGGCTTTTAGCGCTGGTCCAGGAGATTGGGCAGGAAGTTTCCGGGCGAGATGTCGGGAAAACGCTTCCGGTTTTAGTGGAGGAGCAGAACCGCCAGGACAGCGAAATGGTCAGCGGGCGGCTCACAAACAACACAATGGTGCATTTTAAGGGCACGCCGGAACTGATCGGAACAATCGTACCCGTCAGGCTCACAGAGAGCCGGGGGTTCTATTATATAGGCGAAATGCAGTAGAAGGAGGCATTCCATGGCGCTTTCTCCGATGATGGAGAAATATATGGAAACGAAAAAAGAATATCCGGACTGCATTCTCTTTTACCGGCTCGGTGATTTCTATGAGATGTTCTTTGACGACGCGAAAATCGCCAGCAAGGAACTGGAACTCACACTGACCGGGAAGGACTGCGGGATGTTCGAACGCGCGCCGATGTGCGGTGTTCCCTATCATGCCGTGGAACCGTACCTCACAAAACTTGTGGAAAACGGTCATAAGGTCGCGATTGCCGAGCAGATGGAGGATCCGAAGCTTGCAAAAGGCCTTGTCCGCCGTGAGGTCATCCGTGTCGTCACGCCCGGAACCCTGACGGATACAGGTGCGCTTGACGAAACCCGGAATCACTACATCATGTGCATCGTCTATGAGAGCGGCATCTTCGGCATTTCCTTTGCAGATGTTACGACCGGTGATTTCTACGCGGCGGAGCTTCAGAAAAAAGAACAGCTCTTCGATGAAATCAGCCGTTTTTCTCCGGCGGAAATAATAACAAACGAAGCCTTTGCGGTTTCCGGGGCGGATCTCTCGGAACTTCGGCTCCGGCTGAATTTCTCCCTTTCCGCGGAAAGCCCGTTCCGCTTCCGGGAAGAGAACGCGCGCGACGCGCTTCTGAAACATTTCGGCGTCATTTCCATTGAAAGCCTCGGCCTCTCCCAGCTTCCGGCTGCAGCGACGGCCGCCGGGGCTTTATTGTCATACCTTCTGGATACGCAGAAGACAGAGCTTCGGCATATTTCACATCTGAAAGTCTACAGCCTGAACCGCTTCATGCTTCTTGACCAGGCCACGAGGCGGAATCTGGAGCTCTGTGAAACGATGCGTGAAAAGCAGAAGCGCGGAAGCCTGCTGTGGGTGCTGGATCACGCAAAAACCGCCATGGGTGCGCGGACGATCCGGCGCTATATTGAGCAGCCGCTTCTTGATAAGGCGGAGATTTTACGGCGTCAGGACGCGGTTTCGGAGCTTGTCGAAGACCCGATTCTCCGGGAAGAGCTTCGCGAATATCTGAATCCTGTCTACGACCTGGAGCGCCTTTTAGGACGAATCAGCTACCGGACGGCAAATCCGCGGGACCTTTTGGCATTCCGGAATTCGCTTGAGATGCTTCCGCATATCAAAAC
>CADCPV010000064.1 GCA_902803345.1 uncultured Eubacteriales bacterium
CGGCTGATTCTCACGGATTCTGACGGAACCGTTCTCGGCGCGAACACCTACTGGCACAACCGGAAGGAATACCAGAATTACCGGGCGCTTCGTGAGATTCCAAAAACGTCGCTTTCGCTTGATCTACGCGGCTCCGAATCCTTCACTGATGAAAAGACGGGCCGTGAAATGACCCGCGTTACCTGCCGCATTACAAACGGTGCATACCCTGCGCTGAATGTCCGCCTGCGGCTCCTGAACCCCGACGGTTCCGACCTGCTTCCGGTCTTCTTCAGCGATAATTACCTTTTCATGATGCCCGGCGAAGTGCGCACTGTCACCGCCGAATACGAAACCAGAAAAGCGCCCGAGGGCGTCCGGCTCATGCTTTCTTCATGGAACAGCACCGAAAACTGAACGATTATGGAAAAGACTCTATCTGATCAATCCATTTCCGCGCTTCTTTTCGGGGAAGCACGCGCTTTTTACCAAATCCGGACGGTCACGGAAACCGGTTCCACGAATTCCGATGTCCGCGAGCTGGGTCTTTCCGGCGCGCCGGAAGGGCTCGTGCTGATCGCGGAGTCCCAGACACAGGGCCGCGGCCGGCAGGGACGCTCCTTTTACTCTCCGAAAGGATCTGGGCTCTATATGAGCCTGCTTTTGCGGCCCGATCTGCCACCGCAGGAAGCGGTACTTCTGACTGCAATGGCCGGCGTCGCCGCTGCCCGCGCAGTCGAATCCCTGCTGCCGCCGAAGTCTTCCCATACCGTCAGGATCAAATGGGTCAACGACCTGATGCTTTACAGCCGCAAAATCTGCGGGATTCTGACAGAATCGGTGCTTTCCGGACAGGGCGGCGGTCTTCAGCAGGCGGTCCTCGGCCTCGGCTTTAATCTGACAGTGCCGGAGCGGGGCTGGCCGGAGGAAATCCGGAAAATCGCAGGCGCCGTGTTCGGGACAGAGGCCTCGGCCTCCGAAGCTGATCCCCGTCCCGCTCTCGCTGCCGCTTTCCTCTCGGAATTCCTGCCGCTGTACCGGGATCTCTCCCAAAAAACATTCCTGCCCGAATACCGAAGCAGAATGCTCGGTCTCGGGCAGGAAATACTGGTTCTCCAGCCGGACGGCAGCACAGAAGCAGCCGAGGCCGTCGATATCGATGATCAGTGCCGCCTCCTCGTGCGTTTCCCCGGGGACTCGCATCTGACCCCACTCGGAAGCGGGGAAGTCAGAATCAAAGTCAGGCCCTGAATTCCCACTCGCGGTGGTAAACGGCGACTTCGCCCGGCTCGAGCACAACGTGCGCGAAGACTTCCGGAGAAATAATCTCGCCGACGGTCCAGACATTCATAAAGGCCGGATCAAAGGAATCCTTCTCGGTAATGGAGAGGGAATTTGCCCTGGAATAAACCGTCCAGCTGAAAGGTTTGACTTCGTGATTCACATAAGCCGGATCGAGGAAAATCATGCTGTCATGCATGTCCGCGCGGCCGGTTTTCAGGCCTTCGGAATCCACATAGACCGCAGAGGGACCGAACTCTTCGCGGCGCGGCATTGCGACAGGTCCTTCCGGAATATTCATCGCAGGCATCGAGAGCACATAATTCTCGTCAACCATTGTATGGTTCAGGGAAACGAAATTATGGACGTACTCGGTGAAATCCACATCCTTCCGGCCGATATTCTCATATTCGTAGTCCATGCGGAGACGGTTCTCATAGACCGTCACCGTTTTTTTCTGCCGGATTGCGTAGCCTTCGATATCGATCGGTGTTGTGCGGAAGACGGCCTGATAACCGCGGTTTTCGACACTGATCGGGAACGGAAGCGTCGGGTAATTCCGCATGAAAATGTAGGGATGCTCGTCGATTTTCGTCAGGATTCCGACGCCCGGCTTCAGGAATTTTCCGCCGACCGGAGCGGATACGGACAGCGGGTCAAATTTGATTTCGCTGCAAAGGCCCATGCCGTTCGTTCCGCCGTATTCCTTCGTGCAGAATTCGTATTCTCCGTCCAGCGTGACCTGGGTGATAAAGCCTGCGCGGTCAAAACGGCAGGTGTTGCATTCCTGGTTCGGCTCCGCGATTGTGACCGAAAGGCGGTTGGATTCAATCGTAATCATCTTGTGTCCTCCTGTTTTAGTAAATTGTCTCTGTTTTATGCCCCGACCCGGTGCTGAATGGTTGTTCAGACCGGTATTTCTTTCGCAAGCGATGCATTCTGGTAGGCTTCTTCATTTGTGATCTCCCGGATGACCCGGATTTCCTCCGGGAAAATGATCTCCTGACCCGGCTCAGTCAGCTCAATCTCCGCGATCGCCCGGTCTGTCCAGAACGGATAGACATCGATTTTGAAATACCGGCTCCTGTAGATCAGGTAATAGCGGTCCTTTTTGATCACGTGCCGCTCCGGGTCCGCATTCATCAGAAGCCCGCGGTATTCATCTCCGGAAAGCTTTCTTTCAAGTTCAATCGTTCCCGCGCCGGATTTCTTCCGGACGGTCTGATAGTAGGTATAATGACCGTCTGACCCGCGCCGGCGAAGACGGATTTCCGTGCCGGACTCGGCTTTGACATAGGTCTGGAGGATCTCAAGCCGCTGACAGCCGGGTAAAGACGCCAGCCGCTGAATATCCGGATATTCAATCAGGAATCTGTGCTCGTTCTCAAAGGGATCGGGTGCTCCCAGAAAGAACGTGATCTCCGCGATCAGGCGCTTCATCTTGTCCTCGAAGTCGGAGCTGTTGTCAATAACCCGGAGATGCGGATGGCCTGTCCAGGCCGCAATCAGCCGGTCGTCAAGCGCACGCGCCTCCTCATAGGTCTCATAACGCGCGGCATTGTTCAGCGTCGTATAGAATTCCTCCGCGCCCTTTGCGGCAGTCACGAGATGAAATACCGCATCATAGGCATCCCGAAGCTCGATCTCGCCCGTGCCGAGATATTCCAGCACTTCCTGAAACTCCGCATCGTTCATATACGCCCTGTTGTCCAGCTCGCCCCGGTCACAGACGATCAGGATCTTCTCCGCATCCATTGTCTTTGCAGCCTGTTCGAAGATCCGTTCTTTTTCCATCTGCATCCGCATCTGGCATTTCTGATATTCCGCGTTTGTCCCGCAGGTCCACGGCGCCACGCCTCCGGTGATCAGTTCCGTCGCCGTTTCCGGCACGAAAAGTACCCGGTATCCAAGCTGCGTCATCGCATTCTGGATCCAGCTCAGTGCCGTCGTCTTTCCTGCGCAGGGCCCGCCGGTTATCACGATCTTTCTGATTTCCATTTTCTCTCTCACTTTGTAAACAGCGTACTGAAAAGTCCGCGCCCGAGTGCCGCGCCGAAATTCCCGCCGATGCGCTTTCCGGCTTTTCCGAATGCGGCGCCTGCTGCCTGGCCGACTTCCCGGCCGACGGTTCCGGCCATGGATTTCCCGGTTGCTTTTGCAGCTTTTTCCGCGGCGGACTGGGTCTTTCTGCCGGAAGTCTTGGAGGAAGTTTTCGCCGCAGGTTTTTTCGGCTCGCTGCCCTTCGGC
>CADCPV010000065.1 GCA_902803345.1 uncultured Eubacteriales bacterium
CGGATTGTCGCAGAACTCGCCTGCGAGATGGATGTCCCCCCTCGGCGTAGGTTCCAATACGCCTCGGAAGGACACCCATAACCCTCGGCTCGGATTTGTTGAAAGCCGATGGGATTTGTGAGGCGCCGGCGCTTCCGGAGATATACACAGGTATTTCATACACGCGAGCCGAGGATAATCGTGTCTCTCCTGAGGTGACATGGAACCGTCACCGAAGGGGAGATACGATCCCTCAGGCGAGTTTCACGATACTGCCGGCGCCGTATTGCCCGGAATTTACGGCGGCAGCAACAGAGAAAAGGAGGGGCGGATTGATGGGAAAAAGCGACGATGCCATGATCCGCCTCTCTGTGCGTGATTTAGTGGAGTTTGTGTGCCGGTCCGGGGACATCGATACGAGGCGGACGGGGCCGGCGATTCAGGAGGCGATGCTCGTCGGGGCGGCAGCGCACCGGCGGATCCAGAGTGCTGAATCGGAGCGGTATCAGGCGGAGCAGAGCCTGAAGATTGAGGTGGAGATCCGGGAGGAAGGCACGGAAGAGCCGGAGGCGGTGCTCCTGATTGAGGGGCGCGCGGACGGTGTGATCACGCCGGAAGATCCGGAAGAACCGCCTGTTATCGTGGATGAAATCAAAGGGGTCTACCGGGACATTTTCGCGATGGAGGGGCCGGAGCCGGTGCACCTTGCGCAGGCGGAGGTCTATGCTTATATCATTGCGAAGGAGCGGGCGCTTGAATCGGTCGGAGTCCGGATGAGCTATGTTCAGCTGGAGCTTCAGGAGGAAGGGAAAAAGCAGACGCTTGTGACCGACCGCATGCGCTATTTCCGGTTCCGCTACAGCTTTGAAGAGATCCGCGAACGCTTCGAATCCTATATCAATTCTTACCGGAAGTGGGTGCTGTTTACGGTACGCCACCAAAAGGCTCGGGATGCATCTGCGAAGGGTTTCCCGTTCCCCTATGAATACCGGCCTGGCCAGAAGAAAATCGTGCGCCAGGTTTATCATACGATTGCGGACGGAACGCGGCTTTTTGTGCAGGCGCCGACCGGGATCGGAAAGACGCTCGCGATGCTGTACCCATCGGTGCAGGCGGTCGGCCAGGGTGAGGCAGACCGGATCTTCTACCTGAGTGCGAAAACCGTGGCGGCCGGCGTCGCGGAAGAGGGCATGACGCTTATGGCGGAGCGGGGGCTTCGGTTTTCCTTTGTCCGGATTACGGCGAAGGACAAAGTCTGTGTTCTCCCGGAACGTCACTGCGACCCGGTGCACTGTCCGCGGGCGAAGGGGCATTTTGACCGCGTGAATGAAGCTGTTTATGATCTTGTGACACATGAGCAGATGGTAACGCGCGAGATTATTGAGGCTTATGCCGAAAAGCATCAGGTCTGTCCCTATGAATTCAGCCTTGATGTTTCATACTACACTGATGTCGTGATCTGTGACTACAACTATGCATTTGCGCCGCACAGCAAGCTGCAGCGTTACTTTTCGGGCGGATCGAACCTGCCCTATATCCTGCTTCTTGACGAGGCGCACAACCTCGTGGACCGGGGGCGGGACATGTTCAGTGCAGCGGTTGTCAAGGAGGATATTCTTGCGGCGAAAAAGCTGTTTACCGGTCAGAAGACCATTACAAAATGGCTGGACCGTGCGAACAAGCAGATGCTGGAACTGAAGCGGGAATGCAGCAGTGTGACGGTGTTCCCGGATGACAGTTTCCCGAATGCACTTCTCTATACCCTCGAAAACTTGCGGGAGCAGCTGAGCCGCTTCATGGACCGGCATCCGAATTTGGCGGAATCGCAGGAAATCACAGACTTTTACTTTGAAATCAGCGATTTTCTGGACACGAGTGCATGCTCGGATGAAGGCTATGTAAATTACGCTTCCTTTGACGACCAGGGACACTTTTTCATCCGGCTTTACTGCATTAATCCTGCGGTGCGGCTCAAAGAAACACTCGATGCGGTGAAGGCTTCGGTATTCTTTTCGGCAACCTTTCTGCCGATCAACTATTACAAGGAACTCCTCACAGGGGAGCGGGAAGACCCGGCGATGTATGTGGATTCGCCTTTCAATCCTGAGAAACGGAAACTTCTTCTCTGCTGCGATGTGAGTTCGCGCTATACCCGCCGCAGCGCTTCGGAGTACCGGAAGATTGCAGCTTACCTTCTCACACTTTCCAGAAGCCGACGGGGAAATTATCTGGCGTTTTTCCCTTCGCATCAGTTTCTGCAGGATGTGGCGGGGGAACTTCGGGCCATGCTTTCAGAACAGGCAGAAGAGGGACTTCCTGTAGTGGAACTGATTTCCCAGAAGCGCGTGATGAGCGAGCAGGACCGGGCGGACTTTCTTGCCGAATTTTCGGACACGCTTCGGCCCCGTTCACTTCTTGGGCTTTCGGTCATGGGCGGCATGTTTTCGGAAGGCATCGATCTCGTGCATGAACAGCTGATCGGCGTTGCAGTTATCGGAACCGGCCTGCCGCAGGTCTGTGTCGAACGTGACCTGATCAGAAGCTACTACGATGAACACGGGGAGAACGGTTTTGACTACGCTTACCGCTTTCCCGGCTTCAACAAGGTCATGCAGGCAGCCGGACGCCTGATCCGTACGGTGCAGGATGAGGGCATTATCCTTCTTTTGGACGAACGCTTCCGCTACCGCGAAAACCTGGCGCTGTTCCCCAGAGAATGGGCAGATTTCCGATACACGGACAGCAGCTCGGCGGGACGAGAAATCCGCACATTCTGGGAGGAAAGAGAAACTTAGGTGAAAGATATGGATTTCTCTTTTCAACAGCCGGAAAACGTGCTATGATAAACACAGTCAGAAACCATCCGGGACGAATTGGGATGGAATAAGGAAAAGGAGAATGATCATGTCAAGACTTGAAGAATTACAGGCAAAAAACCCGCAGATTAAGATTTACAGTGTGCTGGATGATGAATTCCGTGGCTATGGTGCAGTGATCGATGCGGATGTCGCAGCAATGGCCGAGATGGTCAAAAAGGCAGCGCCGATCCCGGAGCAGGGCAGCCGTTATGTGACAGCCTTGAAGGAAATCGACGAGATGCCGGAAGCGAAGAAGTATAATGAACTGTACTGCGGACAGCTCGACGAGCAGTGGGGTCTCTGCTGGGGCCACAACAGTTTCCTGAATGCCCTGGAGTGGCATACCTGCAACGAATTCAATATCGGTGTGTCGGATCTCGTTCTGCTTCTTGCAAAGCGCGGCGAAATCGACAAGGAAGGCAAGTTGGATGCGAATAAGGTCAAGGCTTTCTACCTGCCGGAGGGCGTTATGATCGAAGTTTTCTCCGATACGCTGCATTTCGCACCCTGTGAGGTTTCGAAGGACGGTTTCTGGTGTGTCGTCGGCCTGCAGCGCGGAACCAACGAGCGTCTCGACCCGGATATGGAGAAGGCGCCGCTTCTTCTTGCGCAGAACAAATGGCTGATCGCGCATGAAAAGAGCCGCATGGCGGAAATGGGCTGCTTCGGCGGTATCTACGGCGAGAACTGGGAAATCAAGCCAATCGACTGATCCAATTTGTGAAAAAAACATGAATTAGCACTCGACGCTTGACAGTGCTAACAACTCATGGTATAATGCCTGTTGGGTAGGGAAGTTGGGCACCGGTTTATTGAATCTGACCGGTGCTCAATCCTCAAAGAAGAAAAAAAGACAGGAGGTATTGCCATGAATATACAGAAATTTACCCAGAAATCGATTGCGGCCATCCAGGGTGCGGAGAAGGCAGCTGTGGAGCACGGCAATCAGAAAATTGACCAGGAGCACCTCCTTTATGCACTTCTTGTACAGGAGGAGGGACTGATTCCGAAGCTGATCACCAAGATGGAGATTCAGCTTCCGTATTTCACCAATTCGGTACAGGCACTTGTTGAAAAGCTCCCGAAAGTACAGGGCGGAAAGGCCTATATCAGCCAGGAGCTCAATGATGTATTGAATTTCGCGGAGGATGAGGCAAAGCCCTTCGGTGACGAATATGTCTCTGTCGAGCATCTGTTCCTTGTAATGCTGAAACGTCCGAACCGGGCACTTCGCGAACTTTTCCGCGAGTTCGGGATCACGAGAGACCGGTTCCTCTCGGCGCTTCAGGAAGTCCGCGGCAACCAGCGCGTCACATCCGATCAGCCGGAGGACACTTATGAGGTGCTCGAAAAGTACGGCCGGGACCTTGTGGAGGAAGCGCGGAACCAGAAGCTGGATCCGGTCATC
>CADCPV010000066.1 GCA_902803345.1 uncultured Eubacteriales bacterium
AATGACCGGAGTTCCTATGGCGCATGGAATGTCTGGGCCTGGGATATGACGAACGGCGGAAACGGCGCGGCCTATGAATTCACCGGCTACGATGATTACGGCGTCTACTGCGACCTGGACCTCGCGCTGATCTCCGAGAACCGGCCGATTGACAAACTGGGCTTCATTATCCGCACCGACAACTGGGCGAAGGATCCCGATGGAGACCGTTCGATTGACATCCTTCCGGAGACGCCGGGCGGCCTGCAGAATGCATGGGTCCGCACGACCGAGTCGACCGTCTTTGATACCGAGGACAATGCGCTGAAATCCATTGTGAGTTATGCGCTTCTTCGGGATGCCCGGACGATCAGCGTCTATTTCAAGCCGTTAGCGGCTGATTTCAAGACCTATGAGCCGCGTTTCTCGGTGGAAATCAACGGAGAGGCCGCTTCCTTCTCGATGGGCGAGTACGATGCTTCGATGAACAAGGCAGATCTCACGCTTAAACAGGATATTGATCTGTGCGATGTCGTGACGATCGGCTACCGTTTCGATCCCACCTGGACCTGCAAAGTGGAACTGATGATGACTAATTACTACGATACAGCCGAGTTCAACGAACGTTACGCCTACGACGGCGATGACCTCGGCGCGACATTTGACAACGAGGAAGACCCGACGGCCACGACTTTTAAGGTCTGGGCGCCGACCTCGACAAAAATGCTCCTGAACATCTACAATACCGGCGACTATATGACGGAAAAAGAACCCGCCGCCGTGTACGAGATGGCAAAAGAAGACAAGGGCGTTTTCAGTTATACCGTTCCGGAAGACCTGGACGGGAAATACTATACTTACACGGTGACAAATTCGAAAGGCACGAATGAAGTTGTCGACCCCTATGCGAAGAGTGCGGGCGTGAACGGACGCCGGGGCATGGTCCTGAACTTCACGAAACTCAACCGGGAAATCAGCGGCTGGAACGAAGACACGCGGCCATTCTCAGGGAATGCAGTTGATGCGGTGATTTATGAAGCCCATGTCCGCGACATGACAATCGATGAATCAAGCGGCGTCACGAAAGAGTACCGCGGCCGCTTCCTGGGCCTTTCGGAAACCGGTACGACTTTCACCAAAGACGGCGTCACCGTTTCGACCGGCCTCGATCATATCCGGGAGCTCGGCATCACGCATGTGCAGCTGCAGCCCTTCTATGATTATTCTTCGGTGGACGAGACGAAGTCCGGAACCGATGTTTCCGACGAGAATTACAACTGGGGCTACGATCCGTTAAACTACAACGTACTCGAGGGCAGCTATTCGACCGATCCCTATGACGGTTCTGTCCGCGTGCGGGAGTTTAAGGAAATGGTGATGGCCATGCATAAGTACGGCATCTCCATCAACATGGATGTCGTCTACAACCATACCGCGAATTCGGAGAACTCGAATTTCAACCTCCTTGTGCCGTATTACTATTACCGCACCAAAGCGAACGGCGCCTTCTACAACGGCTCCGGCTGTGGCAACGAGCTCTGCTCAGAGCGGTACATGGTCAACAAGTTCTTCCGGGAATCCTGCCGTTTCTGGATTGATGAATATCATCTGTCCGGCTTCCGCTTCGATCTGATGGGACTCATTGACAACCAGACGATGATCGATATCTACAAGGACTGCAGCGCGGTTTATCCGGAGATCATGATCTACGGCGAACCCTGGACCGGCGGCGCATCAAAGCTTACAGCCGGCGTCAGCGATACGAAGCTTACGGCACAGACCACGGTGCAGGAATCTCTTGCGCAGGACTTCTTCTGCGGGAGCGGCGTTCTTGTCGGTGCCTTCAACGACGTGATCCGGAATGCTGTCCGCGGGGATAACGGACCCGGCAAGGGCTTTGTCCAGGGCAGTTCCGGCGACGCTTCGATGATTGCGATGTGCGCGGCCGGCATCTTCTCGAAGGGCACCGTCAAGACGCAGGCGATCAACCCGAACCAGGTACTGAACTACGTTTCCTGCCACGACAATTACACGCTCTACGACCAGCTTGTACAGTCGATGAGTTCCGAAGAAAAGCTCTACGCAGCCTACACGCAGGCGGATTCCATTATCTTCTTCGCGGAAGGTGTCCCCTTCATCCAGGAGGGCGAGGAGTTCATGCGCAGCAAGCGCTATGCGGATACCGGCAAGTACGAGGGCAACTCCTACAATGTCGGCGATTCGGTCAACCTGATGGATTATGCGCTGAAGATCGAGCATGCGGATGTTTTTGAGAAGACGAAGGAAATGATTGCGCTTAGGAAAGACTGTCCGGAATTCCGGCTCGCAAGCCGTGAGGAGATCAGCGCGCATCTTTCGGACGTCGAATCCGACAATACGAGCCTTCAGTACCGGATCGATGATCTTCTGGTCATTCACAGCTCCCTTGCGATGAAGGCGGATCTTCAGGGAACCTATGAGATCATCTACTCGAACCTCCGGGAAACACCCGAACAGGTTTCCGGTTCCGTCAGTCTTGAAGCCGGCGAATCCGTCGTGCTCAAAAAGGTGCAGTGAGATGTTCCGGCATGGCGAAATCAGTACGGAAATCGATAAGAAACCCTTCGTCTTTACGCTCACGGCCTTTCTGGGAAGTCTCGCTGCGACGGTTCTGATCCTGGTATTCGGCTGGGGGAACGCACTGGCTCTCTTTGCGGGATTTCTGCTTCTGATTGTGGCAATCGCCTCCGGTGTCGTACTGTTTGCAATGGTGACGGACCGGGCTTATATCGAGGACGATACGCTTTTCATGAGCTACCTTTTCAAACGGAAGCGCGTACCGCTGAAGAACATCGGAAAGGTGTCATATAAGGACGAAGTCTATTCAATTTACGACCGGAAAGGAAACATCATCGGGACCGTCAACGGCAAACTGACCGGGATCGGAACCGTGATTCTGGAACTGGATAAGCAAGGCGTTCCGTTTGTCTGACCTGAACGGACGGAGCCGCTTATGAATATATCAACAAACCAATCATTTAGAAAAGGTGAATGGAGGAGATTATGGCAAGTCTAAAGCTTTCCCACATCTACAAGGTCTATGATAATGGGCATAAAGCGGTAAACGATTTTTCCATTGACATCGCCGACCGCGAGTTCATTGTCTTCGTCGGCCCTTCCGGCTGCGGAAAATCGACCACGCTGCGGATGATTGCCGGTCTGGAAACGATCACGGCAGGTGATCTTTTCATCGGCGATACGCTCGTGAACGATATGGAGCCGAAGGACCGCGACATCGCTATGGTGTTCCAGAGCTACGCCCTGTATCCGCACATGTCCGTGTATGAGAATATGGCGTTCGGCTTAAGGAACCGCAAGATGCCGGAAGAGGAGATCAAAGAACGGGTCCTCAAGGCCGCCAAGATGCTGGACATTGAGGAGTATCTGGAGCGCAAGCCCAAGGAGATGAGCGGCGGCCAGCGGCAGCGTGTCGCACTGGGACGCGCGCTTGTACGTGATCCGAAGGTCTTCCTTCTGGACGAGCCGCTGTCGAACCTGGACGCGAAGCTGCGTGCGGCAATGCGTACCGAGATCACGGCGCTTCACAAGAGTCTTGCGACGACATTTATCTATGTTACGCATGACCAGGTCGAGGCGATGACCATGGGCACACGGATTGTCGTCATGAAGAACGGTTTTGTACAGCAGATCGATACGCCCATGAACCTGTACAACGAACCGTACAACAAGTTCGTGGCAGGATTCATCGGAACACCGCAGATGAATTTCTTCGACGTGAAACTGAAGAGAGAACAAGACAAGGTATTCGTCATCTTTTCGAACGGGGATCAGGTCACTATTCCGTACGAAAAGGTTTCAAAGATCCACAGTCATTATCTCACGGGCAAACTGCCGGTTATCTTCGGCATCCGTCCCGAGCACATCGATCTTACGAATAACGAGCGCGGCCTGAAATTCATTGTGACGAATGTGGAACGCCTCGGCAATGAGACCATCGTTTACGGAAAACTCGGCGATCATCTTGGCGAGTTCACGATGAAGGACGAAGGCAACAATATCGTCGTGAAAGTAATAGACAGGGATGATATCGCGGTCGGCGACGTGGTGTACGCGGAACCGAATCCGGAGAAGGTCCACTTCTTCGACGCGGAGGACGAAGTTACCCTGATGAACAAGATCCCGCCGTACAATACGCTTGAAGCGGAAATCAAGGGCGACTGCATGCGCCTTCTGGATACGGAAGCGGCGCTTCCGCCGGTCTTCAAAAAGGCCGCAAAGAACGCGGACCGGATCGAACTTTCCATCCCGCCGCAGGCAATCGTACCCGGAAAGGACTTCAGCCTGAAGGTGGCGCGTATCGAGAAAGCCGACGACAAACGGCTTGCGTACCTCGTAAACGGCGACAGCTATCTCTTCGCCCTGGTCGGCGAGGACGTCAGCGAAGGCGACGAGTACAGCTTCTCACTTCTCAATGAGAAGGTCAATGTGCTGGTCAAGGGCGAAGAAGTCCTGAAAGCTGTCGGAGACGAAGAGTCGCTTCTTGGCACCTTCTACAAGACCGAAGCCCGTGAGAACGGCGAGCGTGTCCTGCACTTCTTCTACAAGATCGGGGACTACGCAATCGAAGCCGCGCCGGAGCAGGGCTACAAGATCAACTCCATCGACGGAGACACCTGCTACAAGAACACCTACAAGTACGCAGTGGACCGGGAAAAGATCCGCTTCGTCGATGCGGCTGAGCCCGGCATTGACGGCAAGGTGAAGGAAATTCTGGATTACGGCGATATCCGCTTCGCAAAGATTGACGCCGACGGCCAGGATCTTCTCCTGCACGTTGATCCGGATTTCAAGGCGGACAAGGTGCGTGTTGCATTTGACAGCAGCGATGTTTCGGTCTACTCGACGCGGATCGATATGAAGCTCTGCTGATATGAAGGCAGAGGTAAACGGAACCACAATCGAACTCACGCCGAATTCCAAACCGTATCTGCTGAAACGGATTCTGGCGGACGGGCTTGATACCGTGCTCCTGTTCGGGCTTTTCATGCTGTTCACGATGCTGGTGCTGAAAACACCGCTGGCCGATGTCTATCACAGCCATTTCGACCGCTACAGCGCAATCGAAAAAGAGACGGCTGAAGCGCTCGGAAACGACGCGGAAGCCGTAAGCGCGGCATTGAACAGTAATGACGAGTATAAAAACGAACGCTTTGCGGCAAACCTGCACAGTTACCTTTTGAAGGCGCTTGCCTGCTTCATTGCGGAAGTGATTGTGCTCCTCATAGTCCCGCTTGTTTCACGGGACCGGGCAACGCCCGGAAAACTCCTCTGCGGGGTGCTCCTGTTCAACGAGCGGAAAATGACCCGGGCACTGTGGTATCAGATCGTGTTCCGTTTTCTGTTCATTTTCCTTTTTGACAGCCTGGGGCTCTACCTCCTGACGGGGGTCCTGACCTTCCTCCTCGTGCCGGTGATCCGGCTCATCGAGATGCTGCTGAACAAAAAGAATAAAACCATCTGCGATTATATGACAGGCGCCATGGCGATCGAAAAACTGTCATACGACGGAATCAATTAGTTACACGGAGGGTAATTATGAGAAAGATATTAGCATTATTTGTAGCATC
>CADCPV010000067.1 GCA_902803345.1 uncultured Eubacteriales bacterium
CTTCTCACAATGCTTATCGGCGGCATGTGCGCAGATGATTTCAGGGCGATCATTCCGCTTTCACCGGCCTGGATGATTCCGGACGGCGCGCGGGCGGGAAACATGCTCGGAATTCCCTATGATCCGAAGCATATCCCGGATGAACTCAGCGCGGGAGAGCTGACACTTTCCGGAAACTACCTGCGTGTCGCGCAGACCATTCATCCGGAGGACGAGATCGTGCGCTACGAAGGCCCGGTTCTGATCATCCAGGGGGACGAAGACGAGGCTGTCCCGCTTTCCTGCGCAAAAAAAGCAGCGGAGCTTTACAAAAACGCGAAACTAATCATAATCAAAGGAGATGACCACTGCTATACAAGGCATCTTCAGGAGGTTGTGGCAGCAGTCAAGGAATTCTTCGCATAAACAGATGAGACACGGGACTGGTTCCCGTGTCTCATCTGTTTATGTTCGATCAGATTAATTATTTCTGTACCACCTCAACCGGAACAGGCGCCGGATGGATGACTTCAACCGTGCGGCTTCTTGCTTTTCCGCAGGAAACCAGCAAAAACGCTGCAAGGGCAATCAGTGCAAATACAAGAATCTTTTTCATGGCATCCGGCCTCCTTTTTGTCTCTATGTCTATAAAGACGAAAAAACCGGGCTGCAGGTTGCATCTATTTCAGGTTTACAGCTTAATATTGACCCAGTTTCCTTTCTTCACACGGATGTGCAGCAGGATCCAGCGGACCATCGCATCGATGACGAAGCTGATCCAGGGGCCGGTGAAGGCAAACTGTGCATTCGGGAAGGCCTTGTTCAGCGGATAGCAGCAGATAAAGGTGAGAAGCGGCCGCAGGATTGCGACGCTGATCAGGGATACCAGTGCGACATAGCGTACATCGCCCGCACCCCGAAGACAGCCGGCGAGCATAACACGCATGTTCTGCGGATAGATGCCTAAAAGCAGGACAAGGAAGGAAACCGCACAGCCGTAGATGACGAGCTGGTCCTCCGTGAACAGCGTCGGCAGCCAGTTCCGCCCGAAGAAGGTAAAAAGCATGATCGCGACGGACATGAAGATTGAAATCCGCTCGCCGACCCGCACATAGGCCATGGCTTTTTTCTTGGTGTTTGCACCGAGAGACTGCCCGACGAGGGAGGTACAGGCGGAACTGACGCCGTCGCCGAGACAGAAGGTCAGGGAACTGACCTGTCCGACGATCTGGGAAGCCGCGAAGGCTGCCGTGCCGACGCCGGCGATCAGTTTGCCGTTCAGAAGGAAGCCGATCCGCATGCAGACTGACTCTAAAATAGTGCCGGAGCCGACTTTGATAATGCTGCCGAGTGTCGCGCGGTCGAAGCGGAAGCCCTTAAAAGGCCGGAGCGACAGATAGCCGCTCTTTCGCATGACGACGATGATTGCAATCACGCTTGAGACACAGGTTCCGATCGCAGTCGCGATGGCGGCGCCCCGGACGCCGAGGGCCGGGAAGCCGAGATGGCCGCTGATCAGGCAGTAGTTCAGGAAAATGTTCACGAGGTTCGCCGAAACATTGACGACCATCGTAATCCGGGTCTTGCCGATGCCGCGCATCGCCGAACAGATGCAGATCGCCCAGCAGTTCGGGATGAAAGCCATCGAAATAACCCGGAAATAAATCACCGCGTCCGAAAGCGTTTCCTCGCTGCCGCCCGCAAGCTTCAGAAGCGGCGTCGCCAAAAGAATGCCGAGCGCAGTCATGAGGATACCGATGAAGGTCACAAGGAGCAATGACTGCCGAAGACAGGAGTTTGCCTGATCCTGCCGGCCTTCTCCTTTTCTTCGTGCGATGACGGCCATCGTTCCGGTGCAGATTGCCTGCGCGACGAGGAGAATAATCATGCGCGGCTGGGCGCAGAGCCCGACCGAGGTGATCGCCGCCGGCCCGAGCTTTCCGACCATCATCGTGTCGAACGAATTCATTAAGGTGAGAAGCAGCCCCTCCAGAGCCGCCGGCCAGGCGATCTGGAGGACTTTTTTATACATGGAGCCAAGCGACTCCTGATCCCCTTCGTCCCGCGTATAGCGGAAGCCCAAAAGGAGATTAGAGAATTTATTGGAAAATTCCATGACAGCAGTTCCTTTTCACGATCAGATATATTACAATACATTATAACACGTTTACAGGAAAAAACACGGGGAAATGAAATTTTTCTAAAAATCTTTTCCAGATCTGTAACCTTTCGTCGCGTTTTTCCGCTTATCAGGGTGAAGGAGGGCAGAGTCCATGGATGACCGGTCGATTATCAATCTGTATCTTGCCCGGGACGATCAGGCAATTGCCGAGACCGAAAAGGCCTACGGCGCGCTGCTTGTGCGCTTTTCAGAGCGGATTCTTGAAAACCGCGAAGACGCGGAAGAGGTCGAAAACGACACCCTGATTCAGTGCTGGAACCGGATTCCGCCGAATACGCCGTATGAGTATTTCCGGGCTTTTCTTCTGAAAATCGCGCGGCACCTCTCTTTTGACCGGCTGCGGACGATGAAGGCACAGAAGCGGAATGTCGAGATCGTCGAACTGACGCAGGAAATGGCGGAGTGCCTGCCTTCCGGCGGGACGACCGAAGATGAGGCGGAAGGAAATCTCCTCCGGGAGGCTCTGAATCGCTGGCTTCGGAACCTTGCGCCGGACAAGCGTGCTTTTTTCATCCGCAGGTATTTTTTTGCCGAGAGCATCCGTGAAATTGCAGAGGCAACCGGAGCGAAGGAGAGCCGTATAAAGGTGACTCTGTACCGCACAAGAGAGGCGCTTCGTACATTTCTGGAAAAGGAGGGATATCGGATATGAAGGGTGAAAAACTTCTGGAGGAAATGGAACACGTGGATCCGGAGCTTCTGAAGGAAGCAGAAGGATACCAGGTGAATAGAGCAAGACAAAAAAAGCAGTTGGTTACAATTATCGCGGCGGCAGCTGCGGTCGTCCTCACAGTCGGTGCTGTGGGGCTCGGCGTTGGAATGAACCTTCGGCAGCGGGAAGGAAACGGAACCGGCCAGGAGGAAAGCGTCAGTCCGGCAGGTGAGACGGGTACGGCTGACGGGACGGCAGATCAGGAAGGAAACGGATCCGAACACGGGGAAAGCTGGGAAACGAGGGTTTCTTCGCAGGAGGAAACCTTGCCGGAAGCAGAGACTGAACTCTGGCGTGAAAAGAGCTGGGAGGAGAAGACGCTTCCGGAGCGTTTCCGTGAATTTGACTATCAGGGCGCACAGTACTCGCTGCGGGCGGCGGCGGAGGCAAGCCGCGCCGGAGAAAAATTAGCGGATGTGACGCTCCGGGGAGAGGACCCGTACACCGGCAGCCTGTACGAGACGACGGGCGAGGTGTTCCGCCTGAACGGATTTTCTGAAAAAACAGCTGTCGTGCTGCGGTTTAATGAAAGCGGAGAACAGTTCGTCGCGATGAGCCCGGATTACCGGCCGGCAACGCTCGGCGCCTTTCTGCTTGAGGCAAATGCCGAGGAACTTATTACGGTTCCCGGAAAGGCGTATTATCGCTACTACGACGCGGAAAACCGAGTCCATACTGTTACCTTTGAAGGCGTAACAAAGGAAGCCGTGCTGTCGTGGCTTCGTGAAAATGCTGCGGCGGAGGGTGTGGATTTTGATTCGGTCATGAACCTTCCGGAGAATGTTGTAAGTTATATCAATTGCGGTGTTTCCGCAGCGGATTTCGAGCGCATTAACGTATCGCTCAACTTTACGAAAAGCGGCTATGTGTGGACAAACCTGTTTGACGTCGGTCTTTCCTTCCATGTCGGAGAGGAGGCTGTGCAGCAATTTGAACAGTACCTGAAGACGAACCTGCAGGGTTACGAATATGTACAGGAGGCTGATCCGGAGGCCGGGACGACAGAAGATATGGGTGCGGAGTCGGGATTTGAGACATCGCCGCAGACGGAAGGCGCGGAAACAGTGGAAGAGTAAGAGCGTACAGACCTTTTTTACCCCGGGTCTGTCCCGATGCATTACCTGAAAAGCCCTGCCTTTCTCAGCGTCCGTCGAAGAAGCCGCCCGAGGATCGTCGCGAGCACGATTTTCCCAAGGTCAACCGGGATGAAGGGGACAACGCAGACAGAGAGTGCGTAGGAGAGCGTTGCTTTTGCCTGGATCATGAACCAGGCGGTGCCGAACAGATACAGGGCGGCGGTCCCGAGCAGGAGGCCGAGAACCGGAAAGAGAATGTTGACCGGTTTTTTCTCAAAACGAGGCGCTCTTCGCATGAACAGTCCGCCGATCAGCACAAGAAACAGATAACCTAAGAGATACCCGCCGGTGGGACCCGCGATTTTCGCGATTCCGCCGGCGTATCCTGTGAAGACCGGAAGCCCGAATGCTCCGAGAAGGAGATAAACCGCGCAGGACGAAAGCGCAGACCGGGTCGGGAGCACATAGATCGACAGATACAGGATCAGCGTTGCAAGCGTCACCGGGATCGGCCCGATCGGAATCGTCAGCGGCGCAAGGACCGAGAGAAGCGCCGCGAAAACAGCGGCGGCTGCAAGTTCATAAACAGTAGCTTTTTTCATAACTTTACCCATATCCGAATTATAACACTTTTTTATCCGGTTGACAAGGCGGCGCCTCTGAAGTACGATATAGACAGTATTTCAGAAGAAAGGATCGGGACCATGGAAATCAGGAATAAATGCGAGCTTTATGAGCTTTATCAGAAACCGCAGGCCGGTATCCGCTATGATTCGCCGGAAATTCTGTTTATGCAGGCAGTATCGGCAGGTGAATGCGAAAGGGCGGCGGAATATTTCCGCGAACGGAAGCAGTTTACAGAAGAGCTTCCCGTTGTCGACGCGCCTTACGGACGCTTTGAGGGAAGAGAACAGATCCGGAATTTTGCCGAAGGATTTTCTGCGCGCTTTGAAGCGGAAGGCTTTACGATTCTTCCGATGTTCCAGACCCGTGCCGGCGGCCGGTCGGTGTCGGAGCTTGTGATTTCCTTTGTGCGGGACGGGATGATCGACCAGGTGCCGATGTTTGTTGTAGCGGATCTTGGCGCGAAAAACACACTGGAGGAAATCCGACTCTACTGCCACTGCACCTTTGTGCCGCATATGGAGCCCTACCGCAGGCCGATGTTCAAATCGGCGCATCTTGAAATGGGGGATCCGGGACTTCTCACTGGCGCCGTGAAGGAATACTATACCGCACTTCACCATATGCCCGCAGTCGATGTCGAACGGATTCTTGCCTGCATGCATCCGGACTGCGTTTTCGGCGGCTACGGTCCCTACAACAGCCGGCCGCACGAAACCGGCATGGAAGCCCTGCGCCGGACCTATACGCATATGGCGGGCTATATTCCGGCGAAGGTTGCGATGCGCTACGAGACCCTGATCGACGACGGTGTGACCGGCGTGATCGAGTGGGTGCATGTCATCGC
>CADCPV010000068.1 GCA_902803345.1 uncultured Eubacteriales bacterium
AAGCAAAATACGAGGAAATACAGGCATACGAGAAGCAGCCGACTTATGTTTTCCAGAGCGTGAAGGAGATCTACGAAGGTTTGACGGAATAGATGAAGCGGCTTTACTTCAGCTGCTTGTTGACCCGGTCGATCAGCATTTCGAGCGCGACCGTGTTCTCGCCACCGCGGGGAACAATAATGTCGGCGTAGCGCTTGCTCGGTTCTACATAAAGCTCATGCATTGGCTTCACGGTGCCGAGATACTGCCCGATCACGGAGTCAATGCTGCGGCCGCGGTCACGGACATCGCGCCTGAGACGCCGCAGAATCCGCTCGTCAGCATCCGTATCCACAAAAATCTTGATATCCATCATGGAGCGAAGCCGCGGATCCGCAAAGATCAGGATGCCTTCAATCACAATGACCGGCGCGGGATCGACGCGTTCCGTGCGGTCCGAGCGGTTATGCACTGTGAAATCATAGACCGGCACTTCCACGCTCTCTCCCTGCTTCAGCTTATTCAGGTGTTCGCAGAGAAGCTCGGTTTCATAAGCGTCCGGGCTGTCGTAATTCAGTTTGCTCCGCTCCTCATAGGTCAGCTCATCGTGACGCCGGTAGTAGCTGTCATGCCGGAGGATACTGACTTCCTCCCGTCCGAAGCTCTCAATCAGCCTGTCTGCAAGCGTCGTCTTTCCGCTGCCGGATCCGCCGGCAATCCCGATCAGAATCGTATTCATAACTCCTCCCAAAGTACCCCGGGATCCTCTTCATCATATTCAAGATCCTCGGTATGATAATCACCCTTCGCATCATCAATCACCGCTCCGAAACCGGTCAGTGCCGCAAAAGGCGAGAACTGCGCCGCGCGTTCCGTCATCGACATCTGCGGATGCCGTGTGGATTTCTGATAAGGCAGATCCAGTATACTGCTGTACTTTTCAATCCCTGTCCCGTTCATCTGTAAAACTCCCTCCGAATCAGGCCCGGTGTCCGCCGACCTGTCCGTTCCGGTCGCGCATCGTCGCGCCTTCCTGCAGGTTCATGCCCCGTAGTACTGCGTTTTTGCCGTAGCGGTCCCTGATCGAAAGAAGCGCGTCCTGGATCCTTTTTTCCTTCTGCAGCGCTTCGTTCTCCCGGGCCCGTTCCTTCTCCTGCTCGTCCACATCCGTAAACAGGGAAATCTGCTCATATTTCTTCTCCTGCGGCGCCATGTCTTTCGCATAGACATGGTTCGCGACCACATAGATCCGCCGAATAAGAAGCGCGGGATCCGCAATCCGTTCATAAAGCCGCGTCACAGCTTCCATCATCAGCCTTGTCGAGCAGGTATAACGGCCGAGGTTCTCCGTCCCGTGCGCGTTTTTCGGGACCTTCCGCCCGTATCGGTCCGTCTCAACCGGACCTTTATAAAGGGCCTTCCGGTCCGGGTCCTGCAGATTCAATATATCATAGCAGACCGTCAGCACAATCTGGTTCGCGACAAGTTGCTTTTTCGCTAAATCCAGAGACAGCGCGTCGGTCATTTCCCGGACGATCAGTTTCGCCTGTTCAAACGCATACGGATGCTGGAGAACCTGACCGGAGCTCACGCTGTTATTCTCCGGTTTATAGGTTCGGATATCGCTGATCCGGCAGGGTTCATAACCCCAGGCGTGATCAATCAGGAGTTCCGCATTCACACCGAACAGGCGATACAAAAGGTCCTCATTCTCATGGGACATCAGCGCGACATCCCCCATCGTAAACATCCCGTTTTCAGCTAATTTCCTTGCAATCCCCCGTCCGACCCGCCAGAAATCCGTAATCGGCTGATGATTCCACAGAGCATACCGGTAGGTCTTCTGATCGAGTACTGCGATCCGCACCCCGTCCTGGTCCGCCGGGATGTGCTTCGCATAGACGTCCATCGCAATCTTGCTGAGGTAGAGGTTTGTCCCAACCCCCGCCGTTGCCGTAATACCCGTCTCGGACAGCACTTCCTGGACAAGCTTCTTCGCAAGTGCCGGTCCATCCATGCCGTACATTCCGAGATACGAAGTCGCATCGATGAACACTTCGTCAATCGAATAGACGTGGATATCTTCCGGTGCAAAATACCTAAGATAAATCTGGTAAATCTGCGCGCTCATCTGCATGTAGAACTGCATCCTGGGACGCGCGACATAGTATTCCAGTTTCAGCGCCGGATTTTTCTGAAGTTCCGGAAGTTCTTTGGAACCGCCCGAAAACTGTCTTCCCGGCGCTTTTTTCAGCCGTTCGGCATTCACTTCCCGGACCCGTTCCACCACTTCAAAAAGGCGCGCACGTCCCGGGATTCCGAAGCTTTTCAGGGAGGGGGAAACCGCAAGGCAGATCGTTTTTTCTGTCCTGGACTCATCTGCCACGACGAGATTCGCGGTCAGAGGATCCAGCCCCATGTCGACACATTCGGCTGAGGCATAAAAGGATTTCAGATCGATCGCGATATAGCAGCGTGTTTCCGCCAAAATGTTTTCCTTTCCCTGAAAAAGTCTGATATCAGTTTTCCGGCGCCGGTTCCTCCGTCCGGTTCCTGCGGTAAATCACAAACGAAAACACTGCAGCAAGAAGTGCAGCAGCCATAATAAAGCCTTCCACCACAAGTACATGCACGCCGGTATTCGCAGTCAGCACCGATCCTGCGTCCATCAGAAAGTGCAGAAGGATCGCAAGCGGGAAAAACAGAAACTTCTTCTTGTTCCTTGCCGCCTGCCATACGAGAACCGACAGCGCGATGTGGAAAATCACCGCGGGAATCCGCTCCACCGGTCCTAAAAGAAACTGCCACGAAGGGAGCGATACCA
>CADCPV010000069.1 GCA_902803345.1 uncultured Eubacteriales bacterium
AAACCAGTCAGCAGGAACTGACAGAAAGAAGGGCATCATGAGTACAGAAAGAATTGCGCTGGTAACCGGCGCGGACCGCGGCCTGGGTTTTGCGATTGCAAAAAGGCTTCTGCAGGAAGGATTCCGTGTCTTCGCGGGCAAATTCAACAGCAGCTACACGCTTTTAGAGGATCTTCAGAAGGAGTATCCGGCACTGAGCATTCTGGAACTGGATGTGCAGAATCCGGAACACATCAAAGCCTGTGCAGCTGAGCTGGAACGCGCTGCCGGAAAACTGGATCTTCTGGTCTCAAACGCCGCAGTCATGGGAGCGGCTTCAGACCGGCCAGACGATGTTATTGACGGCAACCGGGGATTCAACGCGGATCGCATGAACCAGTTCTTTATGACCAATTCCTATGCAGCGCCGCTTCTTGTGGATGCGCTTTTGCCGCTCCTTCGGAAGGGCGAAATGAAACGCCTGTTCTTCACCTCTTCGGAAATTTCCTCTGTCCGCCTGATGCGAAGAACCGGTTCTTTCCGGTACGGCATGACCAAGACTGCGCTGAATTTAGGCGTAAGGATGATCTATAATACGCTGCGTCCGGAAGGTTTCACCTTCCGCCTTTACCAGCCCGGCTGGATGAAGCGGCAGATGCCAGACGGCAGCCTTGCGAAAGGCGCTATCGTGGACCCGGCAGATTCGGCGAAGGAAGCGGTACGGCAGATCTTAGAGGACCGGATGGACGAAGACCGGCTGGTCCTCACGGACTATCTCGGACGTGAACTATCATTCTGATTGGAGGGGACAGCATGAATAAAGTATTTTTTACATCACTTCAGAGTGATTTTGCAAAGGCGCTTGCAGAGATTTTCAAGGAAAACGGATTTGAGATCACGACAGAAACCGGCGTCAATATCGAGTATTTCATCGATACGACAGACTACACTGCGCCGGGAGACGACAAGGCCGTCGGCGAAGGCATTTCTGCGGAGGCAGGCCTTGAGAGTTATATCAAAAACGTCTGCGAGCCGCTGAATCTTCTGGACAGCTGCTTCTATTACATGGTCGGGAAGAAGCGGATCTGTTTCCTGAGTTCCAAAGCCTCCTCGATCAGCCTGTCGGAAGAAACGCGGGGATTCGGACACAATATGGCCAAGGCTGCGCTTCACAACATCCTGACGATTACGAAGAACGGCCTTATCGAACGGGGCTTCACATTCCGGCTCTTTGATCCGCTGACAGGCGAATATCCGCCGGAGCTGGCGGCGAAGAGCGCCTATGTGTATTTTACGCGGGACCGCTATTTTGACAATGACGCGGACAAGAGCCGCGAGGACGAACGGAACCTGATCCTTCGGGACGCGAAGGGAAGAGAGATTCCGTGGTAATGGAGCAAAAGCACTGAAATGAAGAATTTCCGGGAAAAGATCAAAGGAAAACAGATCGGGCTGTTCCTTCTGGAATCGATCTTTCTGGGGGCGGTATTTCTTGCCGCCCTTCTTCTCATGACGAATCTGAAGTATCTGACACCCGGAACCTTCCGGCCGATTTTTGAACACGCGTGGGATATGCTGAAGAGACATTTCCTGCTGTTCTTTATGGGGGCGGCGCTGTTCGGTCTGGTGACGGACCTTCTGCTGCATCTGTTCGGCCGGGAAGTGTTTTCCTTCCTCGAAAAGTACCGGTATCCTGTGGCCATTATACTTTTCGGGATTCTGGTGTCCCTGAAACTGCACGGATCGTCTTCGGGCATGTACTGGCAGATTCTTCGGGGCGGAGTGGACATTCCCGGCGTGCTTTTCGGAACCGTCCGCGCGGTCCGTACCGACGAATGGTCGGTGCTGACGCCGATCATGCTTTCCCAGTATCAGGGCAGCGCACCCTTTTCCTATTTTTCGGAAATCGTCCGCGGCTGTACGACGGACGTTTTCCTGGAATACGGAGCGCCGGTCCGGGATGCGGCGGTTTTATTCCGGCCTTTCCACTGGGGATTCCTGTTGCTTCCTAAGGAGTTCGGATATTCCTTCTGGTGGTGCGGCAGACTGATTGGCCTCGCGCTCGTATCCTATGAATTCGGTCTGCTTCTTACGGATCGGGACAAAAAGATTGCAGCGATTTACACGCTGATGCTGGTGCTGTCGCCGGTCGTGCAGTGGTGGTTTGCGATCAACGGCCTTGTGGAAATGCTGCTCTATGGACAGCTGTTCATCGTACTCCTGCACCTGCTGTTTGGAAAAGAACAGGCTTGGGTGCGGACACTCTGCGCCTTAGGCATCGCGATCTTAGGCGGCGGCTATATTTTCACGACCTATCCCGCCTGGCAGATTCCGCTTGGCTGGTGTTTCTTTGTGCTGCTTCTGTGGGTCCTCTGGAAAGACCGGGCATATCTGAAAAAACTCGTACCATGGCTGTTCTTACTCGGTGGCGTTCTCCTCATGGGAGCGGGGGTCCTGTATGTGCTGAAAAAGTCCGGGGACACGCTTCATGCGATCCTGAATACCGAATACCCCGGAAAGGCGGAACCCGGAACCGTCATGCCCGAAACGCTTTCCCTGTATTATAACTACGGTCTGGACGCGCTTTCTCCGCTCCGTGCGACAGCGCTCATATGCGACCGCGCACATGTTTTCAGTCTGGCGCCTTTGGGCTTCCTGCTGTCGATTGCCCTGATGATTCGGCGGAAGAAAGCGGATTTTCTTTGCATCGGAATGAATGTGCTTCTTGCGGTCATCTTTTTCCTGCTCTTTGTCCCGGCGGGGCTTCCGATTTCAAAGCTTCTGTTTTTGGGCAAGTTTTCCGCTTACCGCGTTGTGCAGGTGATCGGCTTTGCGGATCTCGTGCTGCTCCTCTATACTGCGGGTCAGCTTCGGAAAGAATGCTTTACGAAAAAAGAAGCGCTGATATTCGGCATTCCGGTCTTCCTGATCTTCTCTGTCTGGATTGCGGTCCTGATGCCGCAGGGGCAGTGGACCGAAGAACTCGGGGGAAAATGGATCGCGCTTTGTATCCTGACCGTGATCGCATTTGCAGCGGCCATCCTGTATCTCTGCTTCTTCCTTCATGCGGTTCGGGACCCGCAGAAGCGCAGCAGGAGAGGGCTTTCAGCGGTCATT
>CADCPV010000070.1 GCA_902803345.1 uncultured Eubacteriales bacterium
CCGGAGAGCGAGAAAAACGGCACTTTTGCCTCGCCGGCCACAGCCTTCGCAAGAAGTGTTTTACCCGTTCCGGGAGGTCCGACCAGAAGCGCGCCCTTCGGCAGTTTCGCGCCGATCCGGACATATTCTTCGGGATTGTGAAGGAAGCCGACGACTTCCTGAAGGCTCTCCTTCGCCTCGTCTTCACCCGCCACGTCGCGGAATGTCACACCGGTATCTTTCTGAACATAAGTGCGGGCCCGGTTTTTCCCGACTCCCATGATGCCTCCGCCCCGGTTCATGCGGTTCATAAACACCGACATCAGAACCATAAAAAGTACGAGCGGAATCAGGAAACTCAGTACAGCGGATACGAACTCGGAGACCATCGAGGTCTCTTTTCTGGAAAATGTCACCCCCGCCTTGTCAAGTCTTTCCGTCAGAGCCGTGATATCTTCCGTTCTGGTCGCGCTGTAGTGTATCGTAGCAATACCGCTGTCCGTCTTCGGAGTGACATCGATCGACTCGGTGTTGATTACAACAGACTCCACTTTGCCTTCGCTGAGCATTTTCAAAAACTCATCGTAGGTGATCTTCTTTGAGGATGAGCCGTTCATCATATTTGAAAAAAGGCTCATGCACATCATCGCAACCAGGATGCTGATCAGCAGCACCAGGATGGACTGCCTGTTGCGGTTCCCGTTTTGATTGTTGTTATCCATATTTCTTACCTGTTTCTAAAAGAATTCATTATAAAACTTCTCTATGAAAATGCCTGTACCCCGTGATACAGCATTTTACAGATCGAGCGGCGGCTGGCCGGGACGGCCGTGGCAGTTCTTATATTTCTTGCCGCTGCCGCACGGGCACGGAGCATTCGGATAGATCTTCTTGGCCTTACGCTGTACGGGCTTCTTCGGCGCCTCTTCGTCCTTGTTGGTGCCGGTTTCCTTTACAGCAGGCTCTCTTTCGACCTTCTCCTGGAGCCGTACATGATAGAGGACACGCAGAGTCTCCTCCTGGATCGCGTCGGTCATTTCCTCAAACATCTGGAAGCCGTACATTCTGTACTCGACCTTCGGATCGTGCTGGGCAAATGCCATAAGCCCGATACCCTGGCGCAGCTGTTCCATGTCGTCAATGTGGTTCATCCATCTGGCATCGATCACGCGAAGGAGGACCACGCGTTCAAGCTCGCGCATACGCTCTTCACCCGGGAAGACCTCTTCGAACTCGGCTTCCTTGGCCTCGTAGAGCTTCGCAGCCTCTTCTTTCAGGTACTGCTTCAGCTTCTCACGGCCCATATTCTTAATGACGTCATCCGAAGGCCTGCGCAGCGGGATAATCGGGCTCAGGGACTGTCCGAGCGCCTTCATATCCATATCTTCGCCTTCCTGATCCTCGCCGATGGACATATCGACCTTGCGGGAAACCACCGCGTCCATCATGCCGAAGATCACATCCCGCATGTTCTCGCCATCCAGCACGCGCTTTCTCTGCTCGTAGATAATCTCGCGCTGGTCGTTGTTGACCTGGTCGAATTCGAGAAGGTTTTTACGGATACCGAAGTTGTTGCCTTCGATCTTCTTCTGGGCACGCTCGATCGCGGAACTCAGCATCTTATGTTCGATCTGTTCGCCTTCCGGAACACCCAGCGTTTCGAAGGTCTTGATCAGCTTCTCGGAGCCGAAGAGACGCATCAGGTCGTCTTCCAGGGAAATGTAGAACCGGCTCTCTCCGGGGTCTCCCTGACGTCCGGAACGGCCGCGCAGCTGGTTGTCGATACGTCTGGATTCGTGACGTTCCGTACCGACTATCTTGAGGCCGCCGGCTGCCCTTGCCTCTTCGTCCAGCTTGATGTCGGTACCACGGCCGGCCATGTTCGTCGCGATCGTAACCGCGCCGTGCTGTCCCGCCTGTGCCACGATTTCCGCTTCGAGTTCATGGAACTTCGCGTTGAGGACGTTGTGCTGAATGCCTTCCCTCTTAAGAAGCTTGGAAATGTGTTCCGAAACATCGATCGTGATCGTACCGACCAGGACCGGCTGTCCCTTC
>CADCPV010000071.1 GCA_902803345.1 uncultured Eubacteriales bacterium
ACCGAAATGCTCGGCGTGGATCTCGTGGTTCCGGATATTACGTTCCTCAGGGAGAACCGGGACCGCGTGAAGGGGTTCTTTATCACGCACGGTCATGAGGACCACATCGGCGCATTGCCGTATGTCTTAAAAGAACTCGATGTCCCGCTTTACGCCACGCGGCTGACGATGGCGATTATTGACGGGAAATTAGAGGAACATGAAATGAGCACGCTCGTGGAGCGTCATATTGTGCGTTACGGCGACATCGTGGAAGCCGGGGATTTCAAGGTCGAATTCATCCGCTCCAACCACAGTATCGCCGATTCAGCCATGCTGGCGATTACATCGCCGGCCGGAACGATTCTTCATACCGGCGACTTCAAAATTGATTACACGCCGGTTTTCGGTACCATGGTTGATCTGCCGCGGCTCGCGGAGATGGGAAAGAAAGGCGTTTTGGCGCTCCTTTCGGATTCGACCAATGCTGTCCGTCCCGGTTTTACGCCGACGGAGCGTTCGGTCGGAGAAACCTTTGACAAAGCCTTCCAGGAGTATCCGAACAGCCGGATTCTGGTCGCAACCTTTGCATCAAACGTGGACCGGGTGCAGCAGATCATCAATGCTGCGACGAAGGCCGGCCGGAAGGTCGCGATTGAAGGCCGCTCGATGGTCGGGATTTTCCAGCTTGCGGCGGACCTCGAATATCTGAGGATCCCCGAAGGAACCCTGATTGACACGGAAAGCCTCAAGGACTATCCGGATGAGAAAACGGTCATCATCATGACCGGTTCGCAGGGCGAGGCGATGGCGGCGCTGTCGCGCGTCGCAGCCGGCCAGCATAAACGGATTACAATCACGCCTTCGGACGTCGTGATTTTCAGTTCGACGCCGATCCCCGGCAACGAGCGCGCGGTTTCGAAGGTGGTCAACGAGCTCTCGATTCAGGGCGCGACCATTATCAACCGGGAAACACATGTGTCCGGACACGCCTGCCAGGAAGAGCTGAAGCTGATCTATTCACTGGTGCGCCCGCAGTATGCGATCCCCGTACACGGCGAATACCGGCACCGCATGGCAAATGCCCATATCGCGAAGGACCTGGGCATTCCGAAGGAAAATGTATTCATGCTGAATTCCGGCGATGTGCTTTCCCTGTCAACAGAGCAGGCACGGATCACCGGATCCGTCCAGCACGGCGGCATCATGGTTGACGGACTCGGAATCGGCGACGTCGGAAATATCGTGCTCCGGGACCGCCAGAACCTGTCTCTCGACGGCATCATTGTGATCGCGATGACCTTCGGGCGGGAGTCGGGCGAGCTTTTAGCGGGACCCGATATTGTTTCGCGCGGCTTTGTCTATGTCCGCGAAGCAGAGGGACTCATGGAAGAGGCCCGGAATATCTGCCTGCAGGCGATTGACTACGCGCGGGAGGATTCCCGGTATCTCGACTGGGCAAGAATCAAAAACCAGGTCCGCGAGGATCTCGGGGGTTATTTCTGGCGCCTGATGAAGCGGAGTCCTGTGATTCTGCCGATCATTATGGAAGTGGACTGAACGCATGGCGAAGTCGGGCAAAAAAAGGAATAAGGAGGATGTCCTCCATTATTTCAAGGTCGCGCTGGCAGTCTTTGCGCTGGTGTTCGGCGTCTTTCTTGCTGTTGTCAGCTACCGCTTCGGACGGCTTGTCTTTACGGATGACGCGATGACGGACACACGTTCCCAGATGATTACCTACGAGATTACAATCCGGAAAGGTGAGAGTACGATTCTCGTCGGCTGGGAACTGCAGAAGGCCGGCGTGATCCGTTCCGCCGCCGCCTTTTTCATGCAGTCCAAGGTGTACAGGTGCAAGATTGCACCCGGTACCTATACCGTCTACAGCAAGAACAGTTCCAAGGAAATCGTCAAATACCTCAATCAGGAGTATTTAAAACAGAAAGCCGCGCAGTAGCGGCAGCGGGAGCAGGATGACGGAAGACAGAATTTCAGCCTTTATCCGTTCGTTTGAACAGCCAAAAAACGAAGTCCTCGATCAGATCAGGAAGGAAGCAAAAGATGCCGGCGTACCGGTGATCCGGCCGGAAACCGGACAGCTTCTTTCCTTTTTTACGGAGCTTGCGGCACCGAAAAAGGTGCTGGAAGTCGGAACGGGGACGGGGTATTCGGCGCTTCTCATGCTTCATTCCATGCCGGATTGCGGAACGGTTACGACGATCGAAAACTGGCCGCCCCGAATCGAAGCGGCACGGAAAAACTTTGAGAGAGCCGGTGCATCGGATCGGATTGAACTTCTGCAGGGTGATGCGGGAGAAATCCTTCCGACCCTTGCAGGGCCCTATGATCTGATCTTTATGGATGCTGCAAAAGCCCAGTATATTACCTGGCTTCCGGAGATTCTGAGGCTCTTTTCGCCCGGCGGAATTCTGATCTCGGACAATATCCTGCAGGAAGGGGAAATTCTGGAATCCCGCTATGCGGTGCCGCGCCGGGACCGCACGATTCATAAGAGGATGCGGGAATATCTGGAGTGCCTGTTTACAGACCCGGCACTTACGAGCGTGTTGATCCCCACAGGGGACGGCGTCGCAGTCACAAGGAAGAAGGAAAGATGAAGAAACCGGAACTTCTGATCCCGGCGGGATCGCTGGAAATCCTGAAAGAAGCCGTGCGGTACGGCGCGGATGCGGTCTATATCGGCGGCGAAGCCTTTTCTTTGCGGGAAAGCGCGAAAAACGCAAGCATCCCGGAGCTCAGAGAAGGAGTCCGTTTCGCGCATGAACACGGTGTCCGGGTCTATATTACGGCAAATATTCTGGCGCACAACCGGGACCTTGCGGATGCGGAAGTTTATTTTACGGAGCTTCGGGAAGTCAGGCCGGATGCGCTCCTCATTTCCGATCCGGGGATGTTCATGCTTGCGAAACGAATCCTCCCCGATACGGAACTGCATATTTCCACGCAGGCCAACAATGTCAACTATGAGACCTGTCTTTTCTGGTATCATCTCGGGGCAAAGCGGATCGTCTTAGGGCGGGAGCTCTCGCTTGCCGAGATCCGGGAGATCCGGGAACGGGTGCCGGAGGATCTCGCATTGGAGTGCTTCGTGCACGGCGCGATGTGCATTTCGTACTCGGGACGCTGCCTCCTGTCGAATTTCCTGACCGGGCGCGACGCGAACCAGGGAGCCTGTACGCATCCCTGCCGCTGGAAATACAGCCTCGTGGAGGAAACGCGGCCCGGCGAGTATTTCCCCGTGGACGAAACGGACCGGGGAACCTTCATTTTCAATTCGAAAGACCTGTGCATGGTCGAGCATATCCCGGAACTTGTGGATGCGGGCATCGATTCGCTGAAGATCGAGGGCCGGATGAAGACCGCGCTTTATGTCGCAGCAACGGCACGGACCTACCGGCGGGCGATCGACGATTACTGCGAGAGCCCGGAGAAATACCGCGAAAACCTCGACTGGTACCGGGCGGAAATTGCAAAATGCACGTTCCGGGAATATACGACCGGCTTCTATTTCGGGAAACCGGGTCCGGACGCGCAGATTTATACGGAATCAAGTTATGTCCGGAACTATGTCTATCTCGGAACCGCCGGAAAGACCGACGAACAGGGTTATACGTCCCTGATCCAGAAGAACAAGTTCGGCACGGGCGACCGGATTGAGATTATGAAACCGGACGGACAGAACGTTGAGACCGAGGTGCTGGAGATCCGGAATGAAGCGGGAGACTGCATGGAATTTGCCTCCCACGCTTCGGAAAAACTTCGGGTGCGCATGAACCCCGCCCCGGAGGAATATGATATCCTGCGGGTCTCGGCCCGTCTTTCGCATAAAAAGGACTGAATGCCTTATGAGTCAAATGAAATCCGGCTTTGTCACGATTCTCGGACGGCCGAATGTCGGAAAATCGACGCTGATGAACCACCTGATCGGTCAGAAGATCGCGATCACGGCCAATAAGCCGCAGACGACGCGGCAGCGGATCCGTACCATCTATACTGATGAGCGCGGACAGATTGTATTCCTGGATACGCCCGGCATTGTACGGGCCAAAAACAAGCTCGGCGAGTACATGCTCGACGTCGCGGTGAAAACTACCTATGAAGCAGATGTGCTGATCTGGCTCGTGAAGCCGGACCCGCAGGTACGCGAGGGCGAGAAGGAGATTGCGGATCTTCTGATCCGTGCGAAAAAGCCGGTGATCCTCGTCGTGAACCAGATTGATGTAGTTCCGGAGCAGGCAGTCCGCGAGACAGTGGAAGCTTATTCCGCGCTTTACGATTTCGACCGTGTCATAACGGTTTCGGCGCTCCGCTCGATCCGCACCGATAAAGTACTGCAGGCAATCTATGACCTGCTTCCGTACGGGCCATTCTTCTATGACGAGGACATGGTGACCGACCAGCCGATGCGTGAAATCGTCGCCGAAATGATCCGTGAAAAGGCGCTCCGACTCCTGTCGGACGAGATCCCGCACGGAATTGCGGTGACAATCGACTCGATGAAGCAGCGGAAAAACGGACTCTGGGACATTGAGGCCTCGGTTTCCTGCGAAAAGGAATCCCACAAGGGCATTATCATCGGAAAAGGCGGGGCAATGCTGAAAAAAATCGGCTCGCAGGCCCGCGCCGATGCGGAGAAGATGCTGGAGGACCAGGTAAACCTGAAACTCTATGTGAAGGTGAAAAAAGACTGGCGGGACGATAAGACGCAGCTTCGGAATTTCGGCTATTACGAGAAAGGCTGAACAGGTGCAGAACGGAATTGAAGTCAATGGAATCATCCTTTCGATGATGCCGGCCGGCGAAGCGGACCGGCGGCTTCTGCTGTTGACGAAAGAACTCGGAAAAGTCTCCTGTTTTGCGCGCGGTGCGCGGCGGCCGACAAGCAGTCTCTGCGGGTCGACGCGTCCTTTTGCCTTCGGCCTCTTCACGCTGAACCAGGGGAGATCCGCCTATTCGCTCTCGAAAGCCGAGATTCGCACATATTTTGAGGATCTGCCGCTGGACGTTGAAAAATCCGCCTGCGCTTCCGCTTTCTGCGAGCTTGCAGCCTATTTCACCAGGGAAAACGCGGACGAGTCAGGAATACTGGCGCTTCTGTACTACGCGCTCCGGGCGCTTTCGGCGGGAAAGATGCACAAACGCCTGATCCAGGCGGCCTTTGAGTGCCGGATGCTCGCGGAGTCAGGCCTTCTTCCGGCCTTTTCGCACTGTGCACGCTGTAAAAATACGCTGACTGAGGGCGTTTTCAGTACGGCGCTGATGCAGCCGCTGTGCCGGGACTGCGCGGGATCGGACCTTCGGTATCCGCTCTCAAAAAGCACGGTGTACGCGCTGGAATTCATCCGGAACACCGCGCCGGGAAAGCTTTTCAGTTTTGAACTGGCGCCGTCGGTGCGTGCGGAGCTTCTTGCGGTTACGGAGCTTCTTTTGAAGTCCGCCGTCGACCGTGAGCTTCCGGCACGGGACATGCTTTCTGTACTGCTTTCGGACAGCGGCGCCTGAATGCAGCCATTTTATGAAAATAATACTTGAAAAAAACCTTCGTACAGGGTAAAATATCTTAGATGTACCGAAATGCGGTACGGCTTAAAAGAGGGGTGAATTATGAAACGCAGAATTATGGCAGTGCTTCTTCTGGTGCTTTTTGCATTTACGCTCAGCGCCTGCAAGGAAGAAGTTGAGAAAGGTGCAAACGAGAATTTCGGCAAGGGTGAAAAGGATATCTATATCTTCCGGGATCTTTCGGTCCAGGATGTGATGATTGCGGATTTCGACACCTCAAAATATGACAAGGACGAGTACCTCGGCTATCTGCAGGAAGAAATCGATGCCTACAATGCCGGCGCATCCTTTGTGCCGCAGACCGCTGCGGAGGGCGAGGAGGAAAGCTTCACGCCGCATTATACCGTTCCGGTTTCCATTGCGTCCTGCACAACTGCGGACAATAAGATCAACCAGCAGCTTCTGTATGCGACGGCAGCGGATTTCACAAAATACAATGAGGAATTCCTGGAAGAGGAGCGCGGCGGCTACACGCTTCAGGCCGGAACGCTTCCCTATGCGGATGCGAGTGTGACCGGAGCGACCCTGATCGACCCGGACAACAAGGAAGGCGGGACACTCGATGTCAATGAAATCCTGACCGGCAAGAACGCAGCCAAATACCGCTATGTGATCTGCAATTTCGACGCTGTCCTTTACGGCGACGGCGAGATCGCGGGCTACACCGCGAACGGCAGCTACAACAGCGACAAGGACTGCATTACGGTTCCCGCCGGACAGACTGTCATTGTGATTTTCAAGTAACAGCATCTGCACAGTCAGCACGTTTTTACCGGAAACGCTGATC
>CADCPV010000072.1 GCA_902803345.1 uncultured Eubacteriales bacterium
AGAGAGTCATGAAGGCTGCCATAAAAGCAGCTCGGATAGAAGGTGTTATAGCAACTATACTGATATGTATCTTTGCAAAGCAGTTCTGCGGACTGTTCGGTATAACTGAAGGTGCGGCACTTGCTCCGTCGATGTCTGCCATCAGGATAGTATCGCTTGGATTTGTGTTCGTCAGTGCAGTCTCACTTACGACTTCCTACTATATGCTGATCGACCGTATCGGTATGTCTGTCTGCATCTCCTGTTTCCAGAACGGACTGCTGTATATGCTTCTGCCGATCACAGGTTCTTTGCTGTTCGGTATTAACGGTATGTGGGCGGGCTTCGTCATAGCACCCGCAGTAACGCTTGCTCTTGCCATGCTTTTTGTACGTCTCAGATTCGGACAAGACAACTTTCCTTTCCTTTTGAAAGATATAGATTCCGAAATAGTGGTAATGGACGATACCCTCACGGAAAAAGCTGCGTCAGAGCTCTCCCAAAAGATCGGTCAGAGCCTGATCTCACATGATTATTCAAAACAGGAATCCATGCGCGCGTCGTTATTTGTCGAGGAGATCGGCCTGACTGTCCTTGAGAGAAACAGAAAGGCTAAAAAGCCTGTTCTGATTGAGTTTTCTCTGTTCTATGGAGAGGATTCAGTGCTTATCATAGAACGTGATTCCGGAGAACTGTTTGACATTACGGATCCCGATACTGAGATCAAAGGACTGAGCGGTTTCGTGCTGGGCGGGCTTATGCAGGCACAGCAGGAAAAGACATATCTTGTGACTACAGGGTATAACCGGAATATGATGCGTTTTTCACGGAAAGAAAGCACCGGGGCAGTCAAATGAATGTGTATGATTTTGATGGTACGATCTTCTATTCTGATTGCTCTATAGGTTTTGCTCTATGGTGCATGAGGTGTCACCCCAAACTTTGTTTTACGTGGCTCCCCATGATGATCAAGCATTTGATCCTATACAAAAGGGGAAAGATACCGAATCACCTTCTGCAGCGTAAGATGTTCAGCTACCTGACAATGGTAAATGATTTTGATGTACAGATAGAGAAATACTGGGACAAATATGAGAAGAAGATATCTTCCTGGTATCTGGCACAAAAGAAATCCGATGATCTGATAATCAGTGCTTCGCCATCATGTATCATCGGACCTATAGCTAAAAGGCTGGGCGTGGATTATATGGCTACTGAATATGATCGGGAGTTAGGTGTTTTTGTAAACAATCTTATGTATGCCAAAGAAAAGGCAAAATATATGATCGATCACGGATTCCCTGTTATCGATAATTTTTATTCCGATTCTCTGGCAGATACACCGCTTGCTTTGTGTGCGGAGAAGGCATATTTGATTACCGATAAGGCAACAAAGGTAAATGATTGGCCTGACCTGGATTCAGAAACTATGAAAAAAGTCAGAAAAAAGATCGATACCGGATGGAACGTTCATCTGAAAGAGGGCGATGAGTAATGTATATCATTATTTATGATTTTGGCACCAGCAGCGTAAAGACCTGTCTGTTTAGTATCGACTCGGAAATCCGTTTGGTCGCCAGTTCTACCTGCTCGTATGGTCTTTATATCTCAGATGATGGAGGAGCCGAGCAGGACACTGAAGAATGGTGGGCAGCAATATGTTCGACCACGAAAGATCTGTTCGTCAGATCTGATGTTAAGCCTGATGAGATCGGGGGATTAGCTTTCTGCTCACAAATACAGGGAACAGTGCTCGTTGATGAGGAAGGAAATGCAATAAGACGTCCGATGAACTACCTGGATCAGAAAGGCTTCAAAGAATATAAGGATTGCATGGGACGCGGAATGATCAAAGTTTCCGGATGCAGCTTATATAAACTTGCAAGGAATCTGATAGTTAATTATGCAGGCTCGACCAGTGCCAAAGATCCTGTTTGGAAGTATAAGTGGGTCGAGAATAACGAACCCGAAGTATATAAGAAGATCTATAAATGGCTTGATATCAGTGATTATCTGGTTGCC
>CADCPV010000073.1 GCA_902803345.1 uncultured Eubacteriales bacterium
GATAATCCGCTGTCTTTACCCTTGAAAAGAAGCGGCGAATTGGGTATAATAGCCACAGTTTGTATATTCAGGGGATCTTTTCGATTATGGGTATGTGGTTCAGCAATGTGAGTTCATGGATGGCAGATCAGGGGATGTGGCTGCCGATAGTCCTGTTTGCGATCGGTCTTGTCTGTCTAATCAAGGGTGGCGACTGGTTTGTGGACGGCGCGACGGGACTTGCCCGCAAATTCCATGTGCCGGAATTCATCATCGGCGCAACGATCGTCTCAATCGGGACAACGCTCCCGGAGGTCATGGTTTCCGCGACCTCTGCGGTCAAGGGCATCGGAGATATGGCCTACGGCAATGCAATCGGCTCCGTCATCTGCAACACTGCGCTGATTTCGGCGGTGACCATTGCGATCCGGCCGACGAAGATGGAGCGGAAATCCTTCATCCTTCCGGTTATCTGCTTCTTTATCGCATCGGCGTTTTACCTTTTTATCTGTTATGCCTTCCGGGCATTTGCGCGTGTAACCGGTATCATTCTTCTTCTGATGTTCATCGCCTACATGATCTTTGTTATGGTACAGGGTTTCCGTCATCCGGAAAAGGTGGAGACGGAAGAAGAAGGCGCAGAAACGGAGAATGCACTGTGGAAGATCATTGTACTTCTGGTCATCGGCGCTGCGCTGATCGCGCTTGGCGCGCGTCTTCTTGTCAATAACGGCACGAAGATAGCCCAATGGCTCGGCGTACCGGATACGGTCATCGCCCTGACCTTTGTCGCGCTCGGCACCTCGCTTCCGGAACTTGTGACGGCGATCTCCGCACTTGTCAAGGGCCACAGCAATCTCTCCCTCGGAAATATCATTGGCGCGAACTTCTTCAACTTGGCGCTGGTCTGCGGTACCGCAATTACGCTGGCGCCTTTCCGCCTTCCGATTGAGAAAACGATCGCCGGGCTGAATGCGTCCCTTGTCGTAGACCTGCCGTTGATGCTCCTTGTGATGCTGATTCTGACTGTTCCGACCCTGATCCGGCAGAAACTGTCCCGGGTTCAGGGCATCCTGTTGCTTTTACTGTACGCAGGATATGTGACCTTCCAGTTTGCAGGCTGAGCAGTCGGAAAAATTTAGGCGTTCGGAGGCGAAGATGGGACAGCAGGAGAAGGGACAAATCGGTTACGGCGCAGTGATCTGCGTGTTTCTGGCGTCTCTGTGTTTCAGCACGGGCGGCCTGTTCATCAAGCTGATTCCCTGGGGCGCTTTAGCGATCAATGGGACAAGAAACCTGATCGGTGCAGCGCTGATCGGGATTTATCTCCTGATTACAAGACACCGGATTGTCCTGAGCAGGCAGGTGTTTCTTGGTGCGCTGTCGCTGATGGGCGTCACGACGCTCTTTACGCTTGCAAATAAACTGACGACAGCCGCGAATGCGATTGTTCTGCAGTTTACGGCGCCGGTTTTTGTGATTCTACTGATGGCGCTGATTTTCAAAGCCCGTCCCACCAGGCTGGATCTTATCACCTGCGCGGCGGTTTTTCTCGGCGTGATCCTGTTCTTTATCGACGGGCTTCGGGCCGGGAACCTTTTGGGCAACTTCATTGCGATCCTGTCGGGCGTCTGCTATGCGGGCGTCTTTATGATGAATACCGGAAAGAATGCCGATGCAATATCCTCCTGCTTTATCGGACAGCTTCTGTCCGGTGTGATCTTTACACCGTTCATTGCCGGCGAAACGGATTTCTCCTTCCCGGTTGTGCTTGCAGTCCTCGGCCTCGGCCTCGTGCAGGTCGGCGGGGCGTACATCCTGTTCTCCTACGGAATCAAGCGCACGCCGCCGGTTACGGCGAGCCTCATCACCGGCCTCGAACCGATCCTGAACCCTCTATGGGTCGCACTTTTCTATCACGAACGCGTAACGGTCCTTGCAGTCATCGGCGCAGTAATTGTCGTCGGGAGCATTATCGCATATAATGTCATCATGGCGAAAAAAGGGAAACAGGAAGCCGGACCCTGAAAGGGGGCTTCCTGTTTCTCCTTTTTCATATGCTGTTTTTTCTGTGGCTTAAGCTCCGAGAAGCGCCTCGTTGAAGTCATAGAGCGCTTCGTTGATGTCGAAAATGTCGTAATTTCCGCGTTCGATGAAATAGCGGATGATCACGTCGGTTTTGTTGCTCTCAGAAAGCGCAAAACCGGCCTTTTTCAGCATTTCCTCGGTCTCCGCAAGAGAAAGCCGGAGTGCGATCGCAAAGGCAAATACGGTGGTTTTTTTGGGCCTGTACGAGAGATTGGAACGGATCTTCGAAAAGAGCTTCCGGTCGATGTTGGCTTTCTTGTAGCATTCCGAATCCGTCATGCCCCGTTCGTCGATTTTCCGAAGCAGCATCTCGGTGAAGCTTTCATCGAGGGA
>CADCPV010000074.1 GCA_902803345.1 uncultured Eubacteriales bacterium
AAAGAGCCCCCAGCAGGGCACAAAACAGGCCGATCATACACAGGGGACGGTTTTTCTGTTTTCCGGAGCGGATGTTTATCATGGCAGATCACCTCCTCTGCTATATATACCGTTATTAAATGCCCGGATGTTTCATCCGGTTCCGGATTCGATATCTTTTTTTGATCCTGTTTCTCAGTCCTCCCCTAACTTCAGGGCTTCGCTGATCCGCATCCGCCGGATGATCCGGTACATAATAAAGAGCCCGAGAAGCACCATCATCGCGATCATCGCAAAGAGCCGCAGCTCGTCCGATGCTTCCCGTACCACGAGAAGCGGCACCGGGCAGTCGGCAGAGGAATAGGCGATCCTCAGGACGGGCATGTAAAGATAAGCCGTGAGCCGGCCTGCCGCATAGCCCGCCGCAATCGCGGAGAGAGAAACAAAGAACTGCTCGTTTAAGAGCATGACAAGGATTTCCCGAAAACGCATGCCCATCGCCCGGAGCACGCCGAACTGAAGTTCCCGGTTTTTGACCGAACTGATCCAGTAGATCAGAAAGCCTGTGAAGCACAGAAGAAGCGCCGTGATGAAGCTGACCGTGAAGATGCCGCTTGTGCCCTGCTTCACGGCGCCGGAAGCCTCCGCCAGGATGTCCGAAGCCGTATCTTTCACGTAAAGCACGGAGAAATTCCGTTCTTTCCGAAGCTTGTAGAAACTCTCCGTACTTCCCGAATCCGACTTCAGCCAGACTTCGTACGGAAGCACGTTCCAGGCCCGCTGAAGCGTATCAAGACGTGCGATTGCAAGGTACTGTGGATCTTTTTTTACACTCCGGTCTTCCATGATTGTACTCGTCTCGGGCTGATAACCGGGCCAGTAGTCGACAAAGCCGTAAACCACCAGCGGTACACCCTGTTCCTGGTTTTTCTCCCTGGTCCGCAGCATGACCTGATCACCGATCGAAATGCCGAAAGCTTTGTAATTGACGGAAAGGATCACCGCATCCTCCCGAAGCGAAAGTGCATTCAGAAAGTCATACCAGTGCACACTCATGAGCGAAGGATCAAATTCCGCGGTTTCGCCGAAAAGCTTCGGCTCGATACCCATGATCCGGACCGCGGCCGCCTTGCCGCTGATGCCGTCTGCGTTGATCTGTCCCTCCCCGCGGTAAACCTTCGTCACCGAGCTGAAGCCCGGAAGACTCTCGTACTTCTCGTAATTCGGCTCGTAATAGGTCAGTGGGGAACTGCTGAGCGCCGGGTTTTGCTGAATCCGGTTCGCAAGCTCCACCGAATTGTCGCGCCAGACTTCCCGCACGACAAGGTCCGCACCGTTCATGTATCCGATGTTACGTTCGTCGTTTTCGCGGATTGTCCGCGCGGCGGAAGCATAAAAAACGCCGGACGCGACCGTCATCGCGAGAAAGACCATGATAAAGCCCTGCTCGCGCCGCGTCCCCTGCACCTGCCTGTGGGAGGCGAATAGCGCCGGGCTCCACTTTTTCTGAAACAACCGGAACAGAAGCCCCTGCAGAAGCGGTACCAGCCTGAGAAGGAACAGCCCCGCACCGGCCATAAAGGCCGAAGTCGACAGGTACAAAAGAGGATCCAGCGGTTCTCCGGCAATCACCTGTGCCGTCAGCGCCTCTTTCTGCGATGAGAAGCTGTAAAGCCCGTACAGAGCGACGCCGAGGAGAATCACGTCAATAAAGAAGCGGTGCCAGAAGCTCTGCTTCCGCATGCCGGAAAGTTTCTTCCCGCGCTGGGTGATGACCGAGTTTCCCGCAAAGCGAAGCGTCGGAAGCACCATCGCCGCAGCCGCCGCAAGGACTGCCGCAAACCCGTAGAAAAGCGTGCGCAAATCCATGGAAAGTTTCAGGTCCTTTCTGCGGATGAATTCCAGGAATCCGTTCGAGGAAAGCAGCAGTTTCGTAAGAGGGAACAAAAGGGCCATCGCGCAGGCCGAGGCCAAAAGGAGCACGAGGAAGCTCTGGAAAAGATAGCTCAGGAAAATCTGCCCTCTCGAAACGCCGCGGCTCGAAAGAACCGCGATCTCCGACTCCTCATTGTCCGCCATCCGCGCTGACACCATGAAAATGAAGAGTATAAGAAGCAGGAAGATCGGAATCTGCAGCACGAGATAAGTCGTGCGGATCTGCTTTTCCAGACTCACAAAGTCCCGGAACCGGTTCCGGAAATTGAAATACGCCGTGAATCCGTAGGTCTGCGTCATATATTTGGCGAGCCGTGCGCAGACTTCGGCGTCACGCTCCACATATTCTACCGAAAAGTCTGAATAATCATACAGAAGGTTCCACTCGGCGTTCACGGCAGTATCGCTTTTTTCACTCAGGAACAGTTCCCTGAAAAGCCCATCGTCGATGAAAATACAGGTCCGGTAGGCGGTATCTGCAGGGCTGTCCACCCAGTACAGGTCCTCCGGATCCTTCATCACAAAATCACCGGCGATCCGCACTGTAAGATTTGTCCCGTCCGGCAGGACGATATCGTCAAAGCGCAGGACTTCTCCGAGCGCAAGATGCGTGCGCTGCATGGCCTGGGAAGCGAGATACCCGTTCACGGATCCGTCTTCGCTGCGGGTTTTTTGGATCTCCGAGCCGTCCGAAAGCACGATGTGGTCCATAAGGCCGCTCATCGCACTGACCTGGAAATTATTCAGCTCCTCCCGCCTCGGGAAGTCCGATTCCGCATCCTTTGATCCGAGAGAAAGGAAGCTTCGCATCAGAAGGACCGGCATTCTGAGGTCCTCACCTGTCAGCATCAGCCGCTCGTCCATCTTCAGAAGCTTCTCTTTGATCTCCTGCCCGTCGCCGCGGATTTTCGGCGTTTCCACCCGGAGTCTTGCCGGATATTCATTGTTCTCTGTGAGATAGTCCCGAAACTGCAGGTCGAGTGTGCGCTGCAGCGAGGCTCGGGTGTAGACCGGCGTCGAAAGCGCGAGCGACAGAAGGAGCACGTTTCCGAAAAGAAGCGCGAGACTCATCCACTTTTTATTCAGGAGTTTTCGAATGACAAAACGTATCATCAAAGGCTCCTTTCCCGGATGATGACCCGTTCCCCCGGAAGAAGTCCCCGGATAACCCAGATGTAATCTCCGGCTTCATCGAGGATCTGTATGTTTCTCCGGTTCACAAGTCCCTCCTCCGACAGGACCCGCACATAAAAACTGCCTTCTTCGGTCCCCTCATGCACCGAGTCCCGCGGAATCTTCAGTGCTTCCGTGACCCGCCGCTCGATAAAAGTATTCTCATCCCAGATTTTGGAAGGCTTATTCCCGGTCCGGATTTCCTCCAGAATTTCCGGGGCAAGAGGCATATCAAGCGCCATCAGCGACCAGCCCGATTCCACTTCGCTGTTGGACATCTCGGGAATCATCGAGGAAGCCGTCACGAGAGCATGCGTTTCCTGCAGGATCTTCCCCTCTTCCGTCTTCCTGAAAAGCGCATCCGTCCCGTAATGCACGCGCGCGGGCGTTTCTTTCTCGTTCTGCTCAAGAAGCAGGATATTCGTCGTCTCCCCGGTGATGCGAAACAAAAGGTCGCCGTCCTTCACTGCCGTTCCTTCCTTAACCGGACTGATGATGCGGCTTACGGTTCCGTCAATCGGCGAAAGGATTTCGATCAGGCTGTCCTTTTTCTCACATTCCGCCCGGAGCTTCGCGATCTTCGTCTCTGCCTCGAAAACTGCCTTCTCGTGTTCAAGGTCTCTTTTCTGGAGCTGCAGGCTCTGAAGTTCCCGGTCCCAGGGTTCCGTCGTTTCCTGAAGGCGCTTTTCCGCCTGCTTCCTCGTGCGCTCGTTCTCGCGGCAGAGAAGCGAAAGCGCTTCCTCTTCCCGCTGCAGTTCGCGCTCCCGTTCCAGGGAGACGATTTCGTCTTCCCGGTACCCAAGCTGCATCAGGACATCGCCCTTCCTCACGGTATCGTCCCGGGAAACGAGACATTTTACGATGACACAATCCTCTCCTCTGTAAATCACGCGCCTTTCCCGTTTCAGAAATGAGGCGCGCCCGAAGGCAAAGGGGACCTCGACGGTACCGGTTTCGGTCTCTGCCGTTTCGTATTCATACCGGCTTGCCGTGATTTCCTGATCAGGCATCACCTCTGCCGCACGTACGGAACCGGAAAGGAAAAGAACCAGGACCGACATCAGGAGAAATGCTGCAATCCGTTTATTCGCTGACATACAGCACCTCCCCTTCCGAAAGCCCTGACAGGATGACTGCCGTCACACCATCTGATTCGATTTCCACGTTCCGCCGTTCCCGGGTCCCATCCGGCTGAACTACATAGACAAAGTCCTGCCGAAGATCGGTATCCCGAATTACCGCATTCGCGGGAACGAGCAGCACATCACGATACTGTTTCTGTTCAAATACAATCGGCGCGTACATGCCGGCCTTAAGACCGGAGGCTTTCCCATCAATCGAAAAGACCGATTTCGGGATCCTTTTCAGCAGGTTGTCATGCGCGATTTCCGCTGAATTCTGCGGAACATGGCTTACCGGAATGCTTTCCCCGGAAACAAGCGCATAAAACGGTAGCTGCAGAAGGGACAGGCTGATTCGTTCCTCGGTCTCGATATGCAGCTCCGATTCATCCGCGATCCAGGCAAGCTCCGCGTAAGCCGGAACATTTTCACCCTCCGAAACGACGGCTGACTGTCCGTCGTTGCCCGCGGTACCCGCATAATAAATTCGGCCGGACGCCGTCGCATACACAGTCGACCCGTCTACAGTTTCCTGTAGTTTCGCGAGACGGTTTTCCCAGTCTTCTTCTCGTTTTTTTCGCTGATACAGGGTTTCCTCCCGGGAGAGCTCGAGTTCCTGCAGATCCAGATTCACCAGTTCCGAAGCCTGCCAGCCCGCACCCTGGCGGTAATACTGCTGCTTCTCGCGGTCATAAATCTGCTTCTGCAGCTCGTAAAGCCGGTCTTCATAGTCGTCGATCGCATGCTGATATTCCTGTTCCGCCGTGATTTCGGCGATCTCACGTTTCTCCTCCGAGCAGCAGAGCCGGAGAATGATGTCGCCCTTTTTCACTTCTTCCCCGGAAACAAAGGGGATTTCCTCGACCGTTCCGGCTTTGTCCAGCGAAATACTTACAATCTTCGGAACGACGAAGGCGTCCTTCACCACAACCGGCGTATAGTCCCCGCGCGTCACGGTGATCGTCCCGTGTTCCTGCGTCACCGGGTCGAGGAGTGTCTTTTCTTCTGTGCTTTTCGTTACCCCGCAGGAGGAAAGGAGGAGCGCCATAAGGAGGATCAGGGGCAGGCAGAGCTTCCTATTCACTGATGATCACCTCCCCTTCCCTAAGTCCCGACAGGATTTCAGTCCGGTACTCATTTCGTGCGCCGATTTCGACAAAGCGCAGCACACGCGAGCCGTTTTCATTCAGCGTATAGACATAGTACTGATCATTCGCATGATAAACCGCGGAAGTCGGAACCGAAAGCACGGACTCCCGGTGCGCCGACTCGAAGCTCACACTGTAGTTTTTACTGTAGGAAACGGTTTCGCTGAATGCTTCAGGCAGGAAGTAAACATAGTATTTCGCCGGACTTTCCTCAGTCTTCTGGGGCTGGGAAACTTCAGACGCAGAAACAAGCCGGACATTCGTCTCCTCCTTGTCCAGCCTGATGGTATAAATGCGGTCTTCCCGGAAGATTTCCGGCCGTGTTGTCTCTCCCTGGAAGATCGTCTGCGAAAGCTCCGCCACCCGGATGATATTGCGGCCTTCGGTATAAGTTTCTCCCTGCTGCGGGGAAACTGCCGAAAGCACGGTTCCGTCAAATGGCGCGGTGATGACATAGGCTTCCATGGCTGTTGTCAGCCGCTGAAGACGCATCTCCGAAAACTCGATCTCGTCTGAAATCAGCGCCCGTTCCGCCTGATACTTCTCCTCAGCCTCATCGCGCATCGCCTGACGGTCCGCCCAGTTCATGCCGGCGCTCTGGATTTCGGTCCGGCGCTTCGCGATTTCATAGCGTGCATCCAGTCCCCGGATCTTCTCCTGAAGTTCTTCCAGCCTGATCTCCATTTCCCGAAGCTCCTGCGGAAGGTCCCCGGCGTCAAGTTCCGCAAGGACCTGGCCTCCCGTCACCTTTTCGCCGGTACTCACATAGACGCCGCGGTATTCATGCTCCTCCCCGGTACTGACACTGAAACCGAGCAGCGCATCCTTCTTCGGCAGCGCGCGCACCGTGATCGAATCCATCGAAACGATGTCGCTTATACTGCAGACATCTGTCGGATACTGCGCCCGGTCATCCGCGCGGACAACGCTTCCCGTGCGGAGTTCCTCCACCGGAATACCGCAGGCGGAAAGAAGCGCTGCGAGAAGGAGCGCTGTGAGGAGGCATATGAAGCTGTTCTGTTGTCCTTTATGGTTTGCCATTTTCACTCCGCCCACTGAAACAGCACCGGTTGATCTCCTGAAACCGGTACAGCATAGACGACAGAATAACCCGTCAATTCAGATGTCTGCATTGAATATGTATCCCTGAAATACAGGTTCCATCGGTCCGCGCCAAGGTACATACACCAGTGAAACCAGGCTGCAGGATTCTCCGGCAGAAGCTCCTCCGGCATCAGGTAACTGAAAGAACGGAGTTCCTTTCCCTGCAGATCGAAAAATGTGCAACTGAGGTGATCCACGTCGATATAGCTGCCATAAGTACTGGGTTTCTCCAGCAGGAAGAACCCACCGTCATAAAAATCCAGCCAGGCTTTGGAATACTCTGGCCCGGATACTACCTTTTCCATGGTTTTCTGTTCATAATCCAGCCGCAATACCGCGCCTTCCGGCGTATTCTGTGTTTCTTCACGATAGAGCGTTTCCAGATACAGCGCATCATGCACAGGATACAGCATTTCCACGCCTATCACAGTCTTTTCCTCATACAGAAGTTCCGCATTCCTGCCTGAAAGATCATAGCGGATAATCCTGGTCCGAGCATTTTCGAAGTCCATGGACTCTTCATCGTGTGGCTTCTCACCGGTTTCAAAAGTGCAGATCAGGTTTTCGCCATAGGCTGTTACATGCAGGAAAACAACGTCATCATCAGGAAACGATTCCTCAAAAATCATTTCCCCCTGCTTCGGCTGTGTGATGGGGAGCCGGTAAATTAATGCCGTATTGTCCAGAATCAGGTGCTCTCCCTGCCGGTTTTCATATGTCTGATACCTGGTGGCGCAGAAGTAAAAGCAGTCCCTGTGGAAGAAGGCAATCTGATCCCCGAACTGATACTCCTCTTTGGCAACGCCCGCCTCCTTCAGGGAAATCCGGGAAAGCTCCGACCAGGTCTTGGTTTCCAGATCAAAAGCTCTGAGTATCAGGATGATATCAGCCTGCACGCCCGTAAGTTGTTCCATTGAAACTGTATAGACTCTTCTTTCCGTTGCCGTGATAACAGGCGAAAGAAGGATAACTGTTTTCTGACAGGCATCACAAGTCTGATTGTCATGGCTGCAGTCTGGCTTCCCGCAGAGCGGTTCCATGATGCCTGTTTTCCGGTTTGCCATAACCAGAATCTGATCCTCCATCCCGGGATATCTCCCGAAAAAGTACGGAAAATAAAGCATATCTCCGTCTCTTGAGTACGAATTTGCATAATTTCCTGCAGTCGGATCAAAGTCCCGGAACACCTCGCGTTCGAAATCAAATCCAGTCGTTTCCGGCTCCTCGCTCTCGGATTCCGGTACCCCGGACGAATTTGTCTCATCTATAAATGCCAGAGTTTCAGTAGATAGATTTGTGCAGGCGGAGAATAATGCAGCAAGAAAAAATATGATGATAAAACCGATCTGTCTGTAATGACGTTTTTTCATTTACTTCTCAGCCCACTGAAACAGCACCGGCTGGTCGCCCGCAATCGGGATCGCGTAGACCAGCGAATAGCCCTCGCTGTCATTGGTCCAGACATCCCGGTAGAACAGATTCCACTCGTCCGCACCGAGATACTGGGTCCAGCCGCTCCAGGCCGAAAGGTCCGCCGGAAGAAGTTCCTCCGGCATCCGGTAGCTGAAGCTTCTCTGCTCCTGACCCTTGAGATCGTAGAAGGTACAGCTGAGATCATCGACCTGAAGAAACTTGCTCGGTTTCTGCAGAAGGTAGAAACCGTCCGCATTAAAGTACATGGCCCAATACTCCCCGCCGAGCCCGGAAGCTGCCTCCGTAAACTCTTTCGTGTCATAATCCAGTCTTAACAGAAGTTCTTCGCCTGTCCGGTATGAAGCAATGTAAAGAGCATCTTCAGCGGGATAGAGGCTGCTGACACCGATCATGCTTTCATCTTCGTAAAGTGTTGTGAGCTCCCCTGTTACAAGGTCGCAGCGGCTGATCCTGCTGTACTCATTTTCATAGAATGCTGTATAGGTCTCTTCGTCGTATTCCGTCAGCAATCCACCGGATATGACGGCAATCAGGCTGTCACCCCGGGCTGTAACATTCAGCCAGATGTTATCCTGCTCCGGGAATTCCTCCTCCAGAAGCATCTTCCCCTGATCCGGAGCGGCAAGCGGAAGCTGAAACAGAAGTGCCGTATTTTCTATGTTTTTCGTACCGAAAAGACCTCCCGCCACACTCTTTCCTCTCACCGTATAGTAATAGAAACAGTCTTTGTGGAAGAAGCCCTGCGCGTTCTGATTTCCGTATCCGTTCTTCCGGATGCCCGTATCCTGATACGAAAGTTCCGAAACCTCAGACCATGTTTTCTTCTCAAGGTCAAATGCCCGGATGATGATTTTGTTAAAATCACTAATATCCTCCAGCGCCACATAAACCCTTTGGTCGGAAACGGTCAGCGCGATCGGACCCATGCCGGATAACTGAAGCCATGCATCGCAGGCCGGGCCGTCGTGACTGCAGTCCGGGATCCCGCAAAGCGCTTCGATCTGCCCGGTCTTCTTGTCCGCACTGCAGAGAATGTGATTCTGTCCATACGCACCGCTGTCATAGGAGAAATAAAGATGGCCGCTGTCCTGACAGAA
>CADCPV010000075.1 GCA_902803345.1 uncultured Eubacteriales bacterium
AAGCAGTATGAAGACTACCAGGCGCTCGGCCTGAAATTAGACATTTCGAGAGGGAAGCCCTCACCGGAGCAGCTGGCGCTGTCGATGCCGATGCTGGACACAATGCATTCGGATGTGGATTATCTCTCGGAAGACGGTCTCGATACCAGAAACTACGGTGCACTGACAGGCATTCCGGAAGCGAAGCGGCTGATGGCGGATGTGATGGAAACCCGGCCGGAGAATGTGATCATTTTCTGCGATTCCAGCCTGAATATCATGTACGACCTGATTACCAAGAGCTGGACGCACGGCGTGATGGGTTCGACGCCCTGGTATCAGCTGCCGGAGGTGAAATTCCTGTGCCCCGTTCCCGGATATGACCGGCATTTTGCGATCACGGAGTATTTCGGGATTCAGATGATCAACATTCCGATGCTGGAAACCGGCCCGGATATGGACCTTGTAGAGAAATATGTATCAGAGGATCCTTCGGTTAAGGGCATCTGGTGCGTGCCGAAATACAGCAACCCCACAGGAACCGTGTATTCGGAGGAAACCTGCTTCCGCTTTGCGCGGCTGAAGCCGGCGGCGGAGGATTTCCGGATTTACTGGGACAATGCCTACAATGTGCATCACCTGGACGTTTCACGGCCGCGAGTCATTCCGGAGCTGATCGAGGAGTGCCGGCTCGCCGGAAACCCGGACATGGTCTATAAATTCGGCTCCTTCAGCAAGATCACCTTCCCCGGAAGCTCGATCGCGGCGCTGGCCTGCTCACCTGCGAATATCGCGGACGTTGTGAGCCAGATGAAGATCCAGACGATCGGACACAGCAAGATCAACCAGCTTCGGCATGCGCGCTTTTTCGTGGACCGGATCGGCGTCATCAACCATATGCGCAAGCATGCGGCAATCGTGAAGCCGAAGTTCGAGCTGGTACAGGAAGTGCTGAAAGAGCAGCTCGGCGGCACCGGACTCGGCAGCTGGACCAATCCGGAGGGCGGATATTTCCTGTCCTTCGATACGCTTCCGGGCTGTGCGAAAAAAGTTGTGAAGATGATGAAGGAAGCCGGTGTCGTGATGACCGGCGCAGGCGCGACCTACCCCTACGGGAAGGACCCCAATGACAGCAATATCCGGATTGCGCCGACCTTTGCGGAACTTCCGGAAATCCGGCAGGCCTTCGAGGTCTTCGGATGTGTCGTGAAGCTTGTGAGCGCGGAACAGGCGCTTCAGGCGCTCGGCTGAAGAAAAAGTACTTTTAGGAGATTTCATGTCAGAAGATCAGAACAACCGGGACGAATACGAAAAAGTATGTTACGTCTGCAGACGCTCAGAGTCCAAGGCAGGTCCGATGGTCCGGATGCCGGGCGGGATCTGCATGTGCCAGGACTGCCTGCAGAAAAGCTTTGATGCGGCTATTACCCTGACGGGCGGCGATTTTTCCAAGCTGATGCCGGAGACTCCGATGATGCCGGGCATGGCGCCGCAGAGCACGCTTCCGGACGGAAATACACCGGCAGAAGAAGGCAGCCCCGAAAGCCAGCAGGATGCGGGAAAAGCCGCAAATACGCAGAACCATCCGGGGATGCAGTCCCCCTTCGGCTTCTCCATGGTCATGACGCCGGAGGAGATCCAGTCGATGCTCGGCCGACGGCCGATGCCGAAATCCGTCAAAAAGTCAGGAGCCTCGGAGGCACCGAAAATCGATATGAAGAAGATCCCCGCACCGCACCGGATCGCGGAGATGCTTTCCGAATACGTCGTCGGCCAGGAGCACGCGAAAAAGGCAATGTCTGTCGCGGTATACAATCACTACAAGCGCCTTGCAAACGGCGACCAGGATGTGGAGATCGAAAAGTCCAACATGCTGATGATCGGGCCGACGGGCTGCGGCAAAACATTTCTCGTGAAAACACTTGCAACGCTTTTGGATGTTCCGCTTGCGATCGCAGACGCGACGGCACTCACGGAAGCCGGCTATATCGGCGACGATATCGAGTCGGTTGTGACAAAGCTTCTTGCGGCTGCGGACAACGACGTTGCGCGTGCGGAGCAGGGCATCATTTACATCGATGAAATCGACAAGCTTGCAAGAAAGAAGAACGCAACCCAGCGCGATGTCTCCGGCGAGTCCGTGCAGCAGGGGCTTCTGAAGCTTTTAGAAGGCGCAGAGATTGAAGTGCCGGTCGGCGCGAACTCCAAGAACGCGATGGTGCCTTTGGAGACCGTTAATACGAAAAACATTCTCTTTATCTGCGGCGGCGCTTTCCCGGACCTTGAAGACATCATCAAGGAACGGCTGAATGAGAAGTCCTCAATGGGTTTCGGATCGGAACTGAAGGATAAGTACGACAGGGAAAAGGATATCCTGAAATATGTACAGACCGAAGATATCCGGAAATTCGGCATGATTCCTGAGTTTATCGGCCGTCTGCCGGTTGTATTTACGCTCGGACCGATGGATAAAGCCATGCTGATCCGGGTGCTGAAGGAGCCGAAAAACGCGATTATCAAGCAGTACCAGAAGCTTCTTGAGATGGATGAAGTGAAGCTAAAGTTCTCCGAAGACGCGTATGAAGCGATCGCCGAAAAAGCGATGAAGCGTGACACCGGCGCGAGAGGCCTCCGCTCCGTTATTGAGGATTTCATGCTGGATATCATGTTTGAAATCCCGAAGGACCCGAATATCGGAACGGTTACAATTACGAAAGACTACATAGAAGGCACCGGCGGTCCCGTGATCGGGATGCGGGGGTAAGAGAAAGGAGACAGGCATGCATCATCTAATCATCCATCCGGACGTTAAAAAGAGCCGGATCGAAAAGGAAGTCTACGGCAACTTTTCCGAGCATCTCGGGCGCTGCATCTACGGCGGTGTCTATGTCGGGGAGAATTCCGACATCCCGAACGTGAACGGAATGCGGACAGACGTCGTCGAAGCGCTGAAGGAAATGAAGCTTCCGGTACTGCGCTGGCCGGGCGGCTGCTTTGCGGACGAGTATCACTGGAAAGACGGTATCGGACCGAAAGAAAACCGCAAAAAAATGATCAACACCCACTGGGGCGGCGTCGTTGAGGACAACAGTTTCGGTACGCACGAGTTTTTCGAGCTCTGCCGTCAGATCGGCTGCGAGCCCTATGTCAACGGAAATGTCGGCTCGGGCTCCGTGCAGGAGATGAACGAGTGGATCGAATATATGACGTTCGACGGGCTTTCGCCGCTTGCAAAACAGCGTGCGGATAACGGTTCGGAGAAGCCCTGGAAGCTGAAATATTTTGCGGTCGGCAACGAGAACTGGGGCTGCGGCGGCAATATGCGCCCCGAGTTTTATGCGGATCAGTTCCGCCGTTATGCGACCTACTGCCGGAATTACGGCGACAATAAGCTCTTCAAGATCGCCTGCGGTCCTTCGGAAGACGACCAGAACTGGACCGAAGTGATGATGAAAGAAGGCGGACGCCTGATGAACGGCCTGTCGATGCATTACTATACCGTTCCGCATGACTGGAGGAACAAGGGCTCCGCGACCGATTTCAACGAAGCGGACTGGTACGCGACGCTGAATAAAGCCCTGAAGATCGGCGATATTATCCGTCATCATAAGAACATCATGGACCGTTACGATCCGGAAGGAAACGTAGCGCTTGTCGTTGACGAATGGGGAACCTGGTATGATGTCGAGCCGGGCACGAACCCGGGTTTCCTGTATCAGCAGAATACAATGCGCGATGCGCTCGTTGCAGGGCTCACGCTGAACATTTTCAACGAGAACTCGGACCGCGTCCGGATGGCGAATATCGCGCAGCTTGCGAATGTTCTGCAGTCTGTTGTGCTGACAGAAGGCGCAAAGATGGTCAAGACACCGACCTACCACGTATTCCGGATGCTTTCTTCGCATCAGGGCGCGACGCTTCTTGGCTCTGTCATGGACCAGGAGACGATCGGTGAAGCATTCCCGGTGCCGGATGTAACCGAGAGCGCTTCGATGGCAGAAGACGGAACCATTACTGTTTCCCTGAACAATCTCTCCGTGACGGAAGAGAAGACTGTGGAAATTGCGCTCGCTGGAAAAGCAGTCACGGGAGCCGAAGGCGAAATCCTGACAGGGCCGATGAACGCGCACAATACCTTTGATGCGCCGGATACAGTGCAGCCTTCCGCGCTTTCCGGTCTTGTTCCTGTCGATGGGAAGCTGACCCTGACCCTTCCGCCGGTTTCTGTCTGCGTGCTGCACCTTCAGATCAGCTGATTTTTGGGATCATGACGGACTCTTTGAAAACGGGGAATGCTATTCCCTGCCGGAAATGCCTGCTTGAGGATCTTTCGGACCGTTCGCTTTACGAGCAGGTACAAAAGACTGTCGCAGCAATTCCGGAAGAAGAGCGCTGTGCGGATTCCGAATACCGGCGCCGCCTTCAGATCTGCCGAAACTGTGAAGAACTCCTTTCCGGGATGTGCCTTCAGTGCGGCTGTTATGTCGAGGTGCGTGCGGCGCGGCAGCGATCCTCCTGTCCGAAGACAAAGCCGGACTGGTGAAAGACGAATCATATAGTGAGGCTGCTGTATGGAAGCTTTTTCCGTACGGCAGCCTTTTACAACTGCCGGAGTCTGAATCGTTACTGCTTTTTCATGAAAGTTCTGTGAATCGTCGAAAAAAGCTTTATTTAGTAGGGAGTTTGTGGTATACTTCTTGTGTTTTTATGGAATTAACTGAGGAGAAACAGAATGGTTAAAAAAACAGCGGCATTTCTCATGGCTCTCATGCTTGGCCTCGCGGTCCTTTCCGGCTGCAGCGACAAAAAGGAATCCGAAAGCGAGACAGGCTCTGCTGCAGGCACCACATCTGCAGATACGACAGCAGCCGCGGAGTCTGAGAGCGGGGAAACGGAAGCCGATCCCTATCTGAACTTTGATTATTCCTATGGGCTTTCGGACAACGGCTTTATTGAAGGCATCAAAGCCTCGGATTATGTCACAGTTCCCGATTTTACGACGTTCAGCTTCAAACGGTCGGAAGCCGAGCCTACAGAGAGTGAAGTCCAGCAGCCGATCGATACGATGCTCCAGAGCTTTACCGTAGAGGTGACGGACCGCGCCGTGGAAAGCGGAGACAAGGTCAACATCGACTATTCCGGAAGTGTAGACGGTGTAAAATTCGACAGGGGTTCCGCAGAAGGCGCAGAAGTTACAGCCGGTACGAATCAGTTTATCGACGATTTCCTGTACCAGATTATCGGTCATATGCCCGGAGAAACGATGGACGTCGAGGTTACCTTCCCCGATCCCTATACAAGCAATCCGGATCTTGCCGGAAAGGATGCGGTCTTTGTCGTGACGATTAACTACATTACAGAGACGCCGACGCTGACCGACGAATGGGTGAAGGACAATCTGGAATCCCTCAGAGCGTACTTCGGGACTGACAAGATCGAAAAGGCCGAGGATATCCGGACCTTTATTCACGATTACTATTTTGATTATTATCTGGACGGACTGATTTACAACCGTCTTGTGGAAGAGGTTCAGGCATCGGAAATCCCGGAGTCCGCGCATGAAATTGCGAAGCGGATGACCGACATTTCCCTGTATATGAATTACGGTGTCGATACGGCGCAGTTTATCGAACTGGGCGGTGCGACCGAGGAAGATATGGAGGAATCCATCAATATCGACGCAAAGCTGTTCCTGCTGTACCAGGCGATTGCCGAGCAGGAAGGCTGGACGGATATCTCGGAAGCGGATTTCAAGGAAGCAACCGGGCTGGACGACAATTCGGAAGTGATTGCAACCTACGGCCGGGGATATATTGCGAAATACATTATTTCCATGCGCGCCGAAGCGTATATGAAAGAGTTAATTCAGCTGGAAGAGGACGGGGAATGATCTATACCGAGCTGACCAAGAAAGCCATGCGCATTGCTTTTGATGCGCATTACGGGCAGACAGACCGCGGCAATACGCCGTATATCTGTCACCCGCTGCATGTAGCAGACCAGATGCCGGATGAGCGGACGACGACGGCGGCAATTCTGCATGATGTGCTGGAAGATACCGAGCTTACAGCGGAGGATCTCAGGCGGGAAGGAATTCCGGAGGATATCATCCGGATCGTCGAAATCCTGACGCGGGACAAAAGAATCAGTTACGCGAACTATATAGACCGGATCATTGCGTCCCGGAACTACGACGCGCTTCTCGTGAAGCAGGCAGACCTCCGGCACAACATGGACGAATCGCGGACACTCAAAGGATCGCTTCCGCCGAGTCTTATGCGGCGCTACCAGTCGGCGAAAGTGCTGATCGATGAAGCGCTCACGCAGTGCGCCGGCCAGCAGACGCTGAAGTTTACATAACGGGTGTTTCCCTTTATACGGGAGGAACAGAAATTTGGACAATTACGATTACAACCAGAAACAGAATAACAACGACAACAACAACCAGAACAAAAACGGCGGAAACGGGAAGTTTCTGATCATCCTGATCGCAGTCGTGGTGCTTTTGGTCATGATCTTCTCCGGATCGCGTCTCTGGAGCTCGCTGACAAGCCAGTTTTCCGAGGAGGTCAGTTACGATACTTTCGTGGAATATGTGGAAAAGGGTGAAGTGACGGATGTCGTCCTCTATGACGGCTCTCAGTGGCAGTTCAAGCTGAAATCCAGCCCGCAGAAGACCTATTATACGGCTTACCTGCCGGATGAGGACATTGTTCCGCTCTTAAAGGAGAAGGGCATTACCTTCCAGGGCAAGGCCAGTTCTTCCTTCCTGCAGTATTTCCTGATCTATATCCTGCCTTCCGTGCTGATGATCGGGCTTTTCGTGCTGATGATGCGCAAGCTCGGCGGCGGCGGAGGCCTCGGCGGCATCATGGGCGTCGGCAAATCCAACGCGAAAAAACATTCGGAGAAGAAAACCGGCGTGACCTTTGCGGACGTCGCGGGCGAAGACGAGGCGAAGGAATCCCT
>CADCPV010000076.1 GCA_902803345.1 uncultured Eubacteriales bacterium
AAGAATATAGCCCTCCATGGAAACAATCCCGTAAATAAAAATCTTCGGATTCATGAATTCAAGCACGAAGCCGTTCATAAAACCCATCGGAGAACTTTTCTCTTCGATGACTGTCGGGCGGCGGAAGGTTTTCCAGGCCAGATAGAGCATGTAACAGGCACCCAGCACAAGCATGGGAGTGCGGATCTTGGGGATCAGGGCGGAGAGCGCGGAGGTAAAGAGCGCGCAGATAATCATGACGATGGAAAAGCCGCACCAGATTCCGATGTTGAACGGATAGGATTTTTTCAGTCCGGCCCTGCTCGCGTTGGTCATGGACATAATATTGTTCGGCCCGGGGGTCATAGTGGTCGTAACAGCATAGGTGAGAAACTGAATCCAGTTGAACATGGGCGGCATCCTCCTGTAAATCTTAAGGGCGGTTTATCCGGCCGGCCTGATCTGCTGAAGTGCGGAGCAATCCGTAATCATACTTTCAGAGACCTTATTATTTGATCAATATGACAAGCATTATAATTCAAAGTTCGTTAAAATTCTACGGATTTATCAAAATATAGTGGTGCAATTTGCAGGGAACTCTGTTATACTGTATTACGATTTGAATTTTGCCCAGAATATTGTATTTATATATTATCTAAGGAGGGGTTACTGAGTTATGAAGGAGAGAGTACTGCAGAGAAAAGTATTGCTGATCGGAATGCTGTTCGCTGTATTCATGTTTCTGGCAGGAAGGATGAATGTCACCCTTGCCAATACGCTTGAGTACAACATGAATGGCTATGGTACACAGATTGCCAGCAAGGAGCTGCCGGCAGGTACAGTCATGTCGACTGCAAGCGGAGTGCTGCCCGTACCGACTGCGGACGGAGCGGTATTCAGAGGCTGGTCTCTTTACGCTGACAGGGATGAATGGGTAGAACTCCAGAAGCTTGATGCACAGAAGCTGACCATCTTTGCCAGATGGGACGCTTCCGATATGACGATCAATTTTAACGGAAACGGCGGTCTCGGTGGAATTTCGCCGGTGGTCGTCAAATACGGCGCTACCGTAACCCTGCCTTCGAATGTTTTTAACAGATCCGGATATACCTTCGTCAACTGGAACACGAACCCGAACGGGGGAGGCACCGCATATCAGAATAATCAGCAGGTTTCTTATAATACCGGCCTTGGAAAAGGCGTTGTGGAGCATAAGTCGATTACGCTGTACGCACAGTGGAACAGACGCTACGCTCCTGTGATTATGGCAACTGCTGTTCCTGTCGGAAAGAAGAAGGTCAATGTCAGCTGGACTCCGGTGGAAGGTGCTGCATATTATGTAATCTACAGGACTCCGCTGTCAGCCAACAGCGCAAAAGCTGCCGCAGCGGTGCCTGTTGTCGGCGGAACTGCAGTCGGCAGCGGTGTTGTCGCCAGTACCGCGATTGCTTCTCCTTACGGTGCGGCAGCCGCAGCAAGCGCTTCAGCCGTAGCGGCTGCGAAGACAGGCGCGACTGTTGAAGTGAGAAGGGAACCCGCCGGTGTAACTTCCGTGAATATCGGGAATCATCAGAAGAATTTCTCCTACAAGTACCGTGTAGATGCTTTTGGCAGCGATAACATGCTGATCTGCCAGAGCCCTGAAGTTTACTGCTTCACAGGTACGATGAGCGGAAAGGCTGCTGCAAAAAGGGTGACAGTCGACCAGCCTGCCGTCGCTATGAATGCCGGCTCCTTCCGTATGCTGACAGTCCAGGTAAAGACAAAGAAGAATCTTCCGCAGCCCGGTTTTGTCTCCGCGATCCGTTATTATTCCAATAATCCGGGTGTCGCCACTGTCGGTTCGAACGGCCAGATCGTGGGAATAGCCAAAGGCGATGCAACAATTTACTGTGTAGCGGAGAACGGCGTATTTGCAGTCTGCAATGTGACAGTGAACTGATTTGTCCGTCTCCGGACGGGGAAGAGGTTCAACAGCCGCATTCTCCTGCAAAAAGAAGAACGGGATACAGCAGTTTCCTCATACAGAATGATAGATGATTAAAAGGCGCTTCAGACCGCAGAGGTCCGGAGCGCCTTTTTCGTGAGCATGCCTGTATAGGCAGGACGAGCTATCCAAAAAGAATTGTCGCGCATTAGCACTCAGGTATTGACTCTGCTAACAATTAGGTGTATAACACTATCAGAAGAAAACAGATTATCTTCTAAAATAGGGTTTATATATAGATTTTGGAAAAAGGAGGTGAATGCAGATGGCAGCAAAACGTGATTTTTATGAAGTCCTCGGAGTAAAAAAAGACGCAGCGGAGGCTGAGCTGAAAAAAGCGTTCAGAAGGCTTGCGAAAAAATATCATCCCGACAGTAACCAGGGAAATGCGGAAGCGGAACAGCGCTTCAAGGAGGTTACGGAAGCATACGAAATTCTGAGCGATCCTGAAAAGCGCAGACTGTATGATCAGTTCGGCATGGCAGCTTTCGAGGAAGGAGCTTCATCTGCAGGTTCAGGTTCATACGGAGGGTTCGGCGGTTTCGGCAGCGCCGGGAATTCCGCTTCCTGGTCAGACGGGAACGGAAGCTACCATGAATTTCATTTTAATGCGGATGATCCCCGTATGAAGGATATATTCGGAGATCTTTTCGGCGGCATGTTTTCCGGACAGGCCGGGAACAGTTCCGGCCGGAGCAGCGGCTCCGGGTTCGGATACGGATATAACTCCGGTAGCGCAGGTTTCGGGAGCGGTTACGGCGGAAGCGGCTTCAGGAGCGGAACGGGGGCGGATTTCACGGAGAAGCTGGACCTTCAGAAAGAGGTCCATATTCCGTTTACGATGGCCTGTTTCGGCGGGGAGGTAAAAGTGCAGACGCCGACAGGTCCCGTAATGCTGAAGATTCCCGCCGGCTGTCAGTGCGGAAGAAAATTCCGCCTCAGCGGCAGAGGGAAGAGCAGCAGCGTGCACCCGAACCTGAGAGGGGATCTGTATGTTGTCATCCAGATTACGGTGCCTACGGACCTGAGCAGAGCGGAAGTGCGCAAGCTGAAGGAATATGAACAGCTGAGAAAAAATAAAGGCGGAGGCAGCAGTGCAGCCTGACAGGACGGAACCGGATTTTCGGAGGAAAAGCCGGTTCCGTTTTGAATTCACCTCTGTACGCGTTACGAAATTTGTGGTTTAATATTTGTATATATAAGTTTTTCGCCGGCAGAGGCTTCAGAGCCGGTATGGAATTGCCGCTGAGGATGTGATTTACAGCAGGTCCGCTTATCAGGCGGCCGCTGAGAGAAAAAGGAAGGATCAGAAAGGAGCAGCAGCTATGAATACGCTGGAGTTACAGAAGATGGCGAATGAAGTTCGCAAGGGCATCGTTACCGCAGTTCATGG
>CADCPV010000077.1 GCA_902803345.1 uncultured Eubacteriales bacterium
GATCGTCCGGATAAAAGTGGATAACCATGCAAATATATGTTTATATTGTTGATAAGTTGTCTTGATTTTTGTGAATTCTGAGCTGATTTTTTAATTTTTCAACAGCTTTATCAACACTGAATAACATTGTACAACCCATTTTTCAACAAAATGTTTATAATCTGTTGAAAACCCGTTTGATTTTGCGTTCATTTTTTTATAAAACGGCTGTTTTTCTAAGAAAATCAAGCCTTTCTGCGATCATCTGTTCGTCGGAAAACTCTGGTATTTTTCCGGTTTTCAGACGTTCTTCTTCTTCCGGAAAAAGCAGTTTTCACAGAAAGAACATTGTACTTATAAACACTTTCAACATGCTTTTCCACAATGGATATAAAAAAGTCAGAAAAAGAGCGATTCAATCTTTACTTTATCGCGATTTTGAGGTATAATTACAAAGGTCATAAATGCCCTTTACAGGGCTTTTTATTTCGACAGCGCCTGTTATCATACAGAGAGAGATAGGTAAGATCATGCTTGAGACAATCCGACAGAACTGGCAGAAAATCAAGGAAAATATCCGGGATGAATACGAGATTACCAATGTTCCGTACTCTACCTGGATTGAACCGCTTCAGATCTATAATGTCCGTGACAATACGGCCTATATCGTTTTTCCGGACAGCAAGGACGATTTTGCGCTGAAATACATCAGCAAGAAATACCGTCTCTTTTTCCAGGCGATGATTGAGGAAGTGACGGGCTATCATTTAGCGGTTTCCTTTATCAGTGAACCTCAGGAAAATCCCGGCGTGATCTTTGCCAGGGAGCGTCCGCGCCCGACAGCCGATCCCTACCGGAGTGCCGTCGAAACAGCCAAGCTGAATCCGCGCTATACCTTCGACACCTTCGTCGTCGGCGCCAATAATAAATTTGCGCATGCAGCTTCTCTTTCTGTTGCAGAATCTCCCGGAAAAGAGTACAATCCGCTCTTTATCTACGGCGGTCCCGGTCTCGGAAAGACACACCTGATGCAGGCGATTGCGCATTTTATTCTGCAGAACAAGCCTTCGACCCGGATTATCTACGCAACTTCCGAGGTTTTTACGAACGAAGTCATTGATTCCATCCGCAATAAAAATCCTGGCGAGTTCCGAAACAAATACCGCAACATCGACGTCATCCTGATCGACGATATCCAGTTTATTATCGGCAAGGAATCCACACAGGAAGAGTTTTTTCATACCTTCAACTTCCTGTATGAAAACGGCAAGCAGATTATTTTAAGTTCCGACCAGCCGCCGAAAAACTTCACAACCCTCGATGAGCGGCTGCGTTCACGTTTTGAAATGGGCCTTTCCGTTGATATTTCCGCGCCGGATTATGAAACCCGGATGGCGATTCTCCGTAAAAAGGAAGAGCTTGAGGGCTTCACGATCGACAACGAGATCATCAAATACATCGCGACCAATATCAAGACAAACATCCGCGAACTGGAAGGCGCGCTGACCAAGATGTTCGCTTACTCGAAACTTCATCCGCAGTCGACGCTGACGCTGGAAATTGCCCGGGAAAACCTGAAGGACATCATCAGTCCGGACAGTTCCGAAAAGATTACGCCGGACCATATTATCCAGGTTGTCGCAGAACATTACGGCCTCCGGCCGGAAGATATCAAGTCCCAGCGCCGTACCAAGGAAGTGGTTCTTCCGCGTCAGATTGCAATGTACCTGATCCGGATCATGAACGATATTTCGCTGAAGGACGTCGGCCGGATCTTAGGAAACCGGGACCATGCGACAATTATCCACGGCTATGAAAAAATTATCAACGAAATGAACCAGAACCCGGATCTCGCACAGAATATCGAAGTCATCAAAAAGAAGCTTCTGCTGTGATTCTGTGAAATCTGTGAACTGAAAAATACTTTTTTCACCTGCTTTTCAGAAGCGAAATTTCCAGTATTTTCGGACTGTCTGAGGCTTTTTCACCTTTCCACCGCCACTACGAATACTACTACTGAAAACGTTACAATCTATCATACTGATAAAGGAGTGCTTTTCCAATGAAGGTTATTTGTTCAAAAGAAAGTCTGCAGCGTGCAATCAATGCTGTTTCCCGTGCCGTACCCGTCCGGACCACCCTGGATATTCTGAAATGTATCCTGCTGCAGGCGGAAGACAATGAACTGAAGCTGACTGCCAATGATACCGCGCTCGGCATCGAAACCCGGATTGAGGCCGTAGTTGAAGAACCGGGCATGACGGCGATTGACGCGGGACTCTTTTCCTCTATTGTAAGAAAACTTCCGGATTCCGACGTGCTCCTGCAGTCAGACCGCCAGGAAGCAATTGATATCCGCTGTGAAAATGCGTATTTCCACATCAGCGGACGCGGCGCGGATGATTTTATCTACCTTCCGACCGTTCAGGTGAAAGAGAGTATTGTGATCTCGCAGTTTACGATCCGGGAAATGATCGGCCAGGTTATCTTCTCTGCGGCAGATTCCGAAACAAGTGCGGCAATGTCCGGTGTTTATTTAGAAGTTCTTCAGGACCGGGTACGGATGACGGCGCTCGACGGACACCGTATTGCGATCCGTGTTAATGAGCTTCGGGAGATTGCGGAGCCGGTTTCCGCAATAGTGCCTGCAAAGACCTTGTCCGACCTCCAGAAAATCGTTTCCGGTGATCTGGATAAAGATATCAGGATTTCCTTTGCGCGGAATCACATCATTTTTGAATATGACCAGACACGCATGGTGTCGCGTGTGATCGACGGAGAGTATTTCAAGGTCGAATCCATGATCCGTGATATTCACGAGACGCATATTCGGATCAACAAAAAAGATCTTCTGAACTGTCTGGACCGTTCGACGCTTCTGGTCAATGAAAGCGATAAAAAACCGGTTGTGATGAATATTACGGAAGAGGAGATGAATCTCCGCCTGAAATCCGCAATCGGTACCCTCGACGAAATGATCCCGATTGAAAAAGAGGGAAAGGATATCCGGATCGCTTTCAATCCGAAGCTTCTTCTGGATGCACTTCGGGTGATTGACGACGAAGAAATTGACATTTATATGGTGAAATATAATTATCCCTGCATCATCCGGGATGAGCAGGGCAGTTATATCTATGTTGTGCTTCCGGTTAACTTTATCGAGGATTGATTATGGTTCTGCATCTTGTCGGCGAATATATCAAACTCGGTCAGGCCCTGAAAGCCGCGCATCTGGTGGATATGGGGTCTGATGCGAAAACGGTCATTCAGAACGGCGAAGTATTTGTCAACGGAGAACAGGAACTTCGCCGGGGAAGAAAGCTTGTGATCGGAGATATCGTCGAATACGACGGTTCTTCGATTGAAATCGTGAAGTGACATGATCATCAAATCCATTGATCTTCTCAACTTCAGAAACTACGAAGAGCTTCATCTTGATTTAGACAGCGGGATTACAATCCTGAACGGAGAAAATGCGCAGGGAAAGACAAATCTTTTAGAGGCGGTTTATCTTGCATCCTGCTGCCGATCGCACCGGGGTGCGAAGGACCGGGAAATGATCCGTTTTCATCAGGAGGAAGCGCATATCAAGATGCTTGTCCGTAAGGATGAACGGGACATCCGCATCGATCTGCACCTGAAAAAAGAAAAAAGCCGGGGTCTTGCGGTGAACGCGGTTCCGATCAGGAAGACCAGAGATTATCTGGGGCTTGTGAACTGTGTGCTTTTTTCGCCGGAGGACCTGCAGATTGTGAAGGAAGGGCCGGCAGAACGGCGGAATTTCGTCGATACCGAACTCTGCCAGTTGGATAAGATTTACCTGAATTCTTTCATGCAGTACAAACGGGCGCTGGAGCAGCGGAACCAGCTTCTTCGGGACATTCCCTTTATGCCGGAACTTATGGATACGCTGGATTCCTGGGACGAACAGCTGGCGCGTTTCGGGCGGGAAATCATACTCCGGCGGGAAGAATTCATTTCGGATCTCTCGAAGATCACAAAACCGATTCATGAAAAACTGTCGGGCGGGCGGGAATCATTAAGTCTCCTTTACGAGAAAAATACCGAGGCGGATGATTTTCTTCAGAATCTCCAAAAAAACCGGGATAAGGATTTGAAAGCAAAAACCACCGGTATCGGTCCGCACCGGGATGATATCAGTTTTGTACTGACAACGGAAAATCCCGGCGAGGAAGAACTGGACGCCCGGGTTTTCGGCTCCCAGGGGCAGCAGCGGACCTGTGCGCTTTCCGTGAAGCTTGCGGAAATAGAACTTGTAAAGCTTCGGACCGGGGATGAGCCGGTACTTCTTTTGGACGACGTGCTTTCGGAACTGGATACACTGAGGCAGCAATATCTTCTCCGGAGCATTCAGAATATACAGACGATTATCACCTGCACAGGACTTACAGAGTTTGTCAGTCATCCGTTTGAACGAAGTCTTGTGTACGATGTGGAAAAAGGAAGGATCAGAAAACATGGCGAATGAACATGAATATGATGCGAGTCAGATACAGATTTTAGAGGGGCTGGAGGCGGTCCGCCGTCGTCCGGGCATGTATATCGGGTCGACCTCGATCCGCGGACTCCATCATCTGGTATATGAAATTGTCGACAACTCCGTCGATGAGGCGCTGGCCGGCGTCTGCGATCACATTGTCGTGATCCTGAATCCGGACGAATCCTGCACGGTTATTGACAACGGGCGCGGCATTCCGATCGGTATTCATGAGAAGGCCGGAATCCCGGCGGTTGAAGTTGTCTTTACGATTCTGCACGCCGGCGGCAAATTCGGCGGCGGGGGATACAAGGTTTCCGGCGGCCTGCACGGCGTTGGCGCATCGGTTGTAAACGCGCTTTCCGACTGGCTGGAGGTAGAGATCACGCTGGACGGACACATTCACAAACAGCGCTACGAGCGCGGAAAAGTTGTTGAAAAGCTGCATGTGATCGGAGATTGCGATCCCGCGCTCCACGGCACGAAAGTCACCTTCCATCCCGATCACGAGATTTTCGAAGAAACCTATTTCGACTATGATACACTGTCCGACAGGATGCAGGAAATGGCTTTTCTGACAGCGGGACTGAAGATTCAGCTGATTGACGAACGCGAAGAGAAGAAGGATACGGTCTATCATTACGAGGGCGGTATCCGGGAGTTTGTCACACACCTGAATTCCAGCAAATCCGCGCTGTATGATACGGTAATCTACTGCTCCGGCATGAAGAACGACATCCAGGTTGAAGTCGCGATGCAGCACAACGACGCCTACAACGAGTCGATTTACAGTTTCGTCAACAACATCAATACGCCGGAAGGCGGCATGCACCTGACGGGCTTTCGGAATGCATTAACCAAGACCTTCAACAAGTATGCGCGCGACAACAAGCTTCTGAAAGATTCCGAACCGGAACTTGCGGGTGAGGATATCCGGGAAGGCCTGACTGCAATCATCTCGGTCAAGATTGAGGAGCCGCAGTTTGAGGGCCAGACCAAGCAGAAATTAGGCAACTCCGAAGCACGGACCGCGGTTGACCAGGTCGTTTCCGAGCAGCTGACCTACTTTCTGGAGCAGAATCCGGCTGTTGCGAAGACGATCTGCGAGAAATCGGTTGTCGCCCAGCGTGCCAGGGAAGCCGCAAGAAAGGCAAGGGAACTCACAAGAAGAAAGACCGCTTTTGATTCGGGCGTCCTGCCGGGGAAACTCGCGGACTGCTCGAACAGGGATCCTTCGAAGTGCGAAATTTTCATCGTCGAGGGTGATTCCGCAGGCGGCTCCGCAAAATCCGCGAGAGACCGGAATACCCAGGCAATTCTGCCGCTTCGGGGTAAAATTCTGAATGTCGAAAAGGCGCGTCTTGACCGGATTTACGGAAATGAAGAGATCCGGACGATGATTACGGCTTTCGGAACCGGAATTCACGATGAATTCGATATTTCAAAGCTTCGTTATGACAAGATCATTCTGATGACCGATGCCGACGTGGACGGTGCGCATATCAGCACGCTTTTACTGACTTTTATTTACCGTTTCATGCCGGGCCTGATCAGGGAAGGTCATGTGTACCTTGCGCAGCCGCCTTTATTCAAGTTAGAGAAGAACCGCAGGGTCTGGTATGCATATTCGGACGAGGAACTGGACAATATCCTGAAGGAAGTCGGCCGTGACAGCAGCAACAAGATCCAGCGCTACAAAGGTCTCGGTGAGATGGATGAGGACCAGCTCTGGGAGACGACAATGGATCCCGAGCGGCGGATTCTTCGGAAAGTACTCTATGACGAGGAAGAGGCGGCGATCATTGACCGCACTTTCAACGTGCTGATGGGCGACAATGTTGAACCGCGGCGGGAATTCATTGAGAAAAACGCAAAGTATGCGACAGTGGACGCGTATGATGTGAGAGTGGAGAAATAAATGGAACCGAATGAATTAGATAAAATCAAGGAAGTAGAGCTTCGCGAGACGATGGAGCAGTCCTATGTGGACTATGCGATGTCGGTTATTGTGGACCGCGCGCTTCCGGATGCCCGGGACGGCCTGAAGCCCGTACAGCGGCGCGTGCTGTTCTCGATGGCGGAGCTGTCGAATACGCCGGACAAGCCGCACCGTAAGTGTGCGCGTATCGTCGGCGATACAATGGGTAAATATCATCCGCACGGCGACAGCTCGATCTACGGCGCTCTCGTGTATTTAGCGCAGAGCTGGAATACGCACTATCCTCTGGTAGACGGACATGGAAACTTCGGATCGGTCGACGGCGACGGCGCTGCGGCCATGCGTTACACGGAAGCCAGGCTCAGCAAAATCAGCATGGAGCTTCTTGCGGATCTCAACAAGGATACCGTGGACTTTGTCCCGAACTTTGATGAGACCGAAAAAGAACCGACCATTCTGCCTTCCCGTTTTCCGAACCTTCTCGTGAACGGCACGCAGGGCATCGCAGTTGGTATGGCGACGAATATTCCGCCGCACAACTTAAGGGAAGCAATTGCGGCCGTCGTGAAAATCATTGACAACCGTATCCAGGAAGGCCGTGAAACCACAGTCGAAGAGCTGATGGAAATCATTCAGGGTCCGGACTTCCCGACAGGTGCCCAAATTATCGGACATCGGGGCATCGAGCAGGCCTACCGCACCGGACGCGGAAAACTCCGGGTGCGTTCTGTCTGCCGGATTGAGCCAATGGACAA
>CADCPV010000078.1 GCA_902803345.1 uncultured Eubacteriales bacterium
CGTTGCTTCCGCTCACCTTCACCGAGGAGGCCGACGCCTCTATGGACGAACCGGACAAAACGATGCTGACCGCTCCCTCCGCGTCATACCCGTTTGTGAGATCCCTCTCGGAGAATGCTGCCGCGAACATGTCTCCGGACTCTCCTCCGTCGACAGCAACCATGCCGGATGTGCCGGAATTGTTGCCGGACCCGACCGAAGCCGTCTTCGGAACAACGTCCGTTATTTGTTCTTCATTGCCTGTTTTGCATGCCGCAAGAAGCATGGCAAGAATCATGATTACAACAAGAAAAATACTGTATCTCTGTTTTTTATTCTGTTTCATTTTGGGAACCTCCGTTTCTCTGTTTCCGGCGTCATTGTATCATTTTCCGCGGCCGGAATCCCCGAAAAGCTCAGGCAGAAAATACGAAATTCATACGAAAAGAGCGCCGACGAATATCGGCGCTCCCGAAATATCATCAGTCCCTACTGCGGGAAGGCCGCTTCAAAAACCGCCCCGTTCTCGTTGTATGCGTGAATCTTCCCGTGATAGCTTTCCGTCACGGACTTCGCGATGGCGAGCCCGATTCCGTGCTGGCCGTCGTTTCCTTTGTAGAACCGCTCAAACACATACGGAAGATCCTCCTCCGCGATTCCCGCCCCGTCGTCGCTCACGCGGATTGTAATGCCGCCGTCCTGCTTCCGACAGAAAAGGCGGATTTCCCGCTTCGCGTAGCGCACCGCGTTGGAAATCAGATTACCGCACAACCGCTCCGCATCCTGTTCCCGGATCGCCGCCGGAACCGGCTCGTCGTCAAAATCGAAGGAAAATGTGAGGTTCCGTTTCTCCGCCTCCGCGCGCTGCTCGGATACGCACAGGGAAAGAACATCCCGCAGATCAATCTGCTCCAGGGCTCCTTCCGGTCTGCCTTTGCCCATTCGGGACAGATAAAGGATATCCTCCACCATGCCGGCAAGCTTGTCGGATTCCGACAAAATGACCGCGCCGGCGCTCTTCGGCTCCATGACGCCGTAAACGATACCCTCCGCATTGCCTCTTATCGAAGTGAGAGGCGTCCGCAGCTCATGAGACACATTCTGGAAGAACGTCTCCTGCTTCTGCTTCGCTTCCCGGAGTTCGGCTGCCATCCGGTTCATGGTATTTCCGAGCTCATCAAATTCCCGGTCCCGGAAGGCTAGTTCCTTCGGTGAAAGATTTCCCCTTCCGATTTCCGATGCAAAATCCGACAGGCGCTGCACGGGTTCCGCAAGCGTTTTCGCAAGCGCTCCGCTCAGGACAACCGATAAAAGAACGGCCACCGCGATGACAATCAGCAGAACGAGGTTGATTCTTTTCGCAAATGCCATGATGGAGGTGACATCCACATAAACCAGGATGGTTCTTCCGCTTTCTGCGGGATCGGCTATCGTGGAAACGGCAAATGTGCCGCTGCTTAAAGCGGCCGTTTTATTCGAAATGTCCCCGGCCTGATTCAGCCCCTGATACCACTCCGCAAGCTCCGCCGCAATCTTGTTGTCTCCGTGAAGATTGAACTCGAGGTTTCCTTTTTCATCCAGAATGACCGCATTTCCCCGCGTTCCGGTAATCTTATCCGGATGCTCATTGAACGGATCCGGGTTCATCCGGGGACCGCGCTCTTCCCTTCTGATTTCCGTGGCGCTTCGCGACACCAGATCAAGCTGCGAGGACACACGCGCGCGGATATATCCTTTCACGGAAAGATTGAAGGCAATCGCCACAACAACCAGAATCAGGCAGGTAAGCCCGGTCATGGTCACTAACAGTCGCGTTTTGATATGCCATTTCTTCTTCATTTTGCTTCCTCCAAACGGAATCCGAAGCCCCAAACCGCGGTGATATTTGCCCCGCATTCTCCGAGCTTCTGCCGAAGCCGCCGAACCGTGTCATCGGTCGCTCTTGTCTCCACAACACTCTCGAATCCCCAGACCGTATTCAGCAGTTCTTCCCTCGAAACGGCCCGATCGGCATGAAGCATCAGGTATTTCAGGACTTCGTACTCTGTCGGTGTCAGGGAAAGCGGGTTCCCGTCCTTCAGAATGCGGCGCCGCTGCTCATCCAGCCGAAGTCTTCCCACCGCAATTTCAACCGAAGATTCCGTCCCGTGCTTCTGGCTTTCGAAATCGATTCGCCGGAAGATAGCGCGAACCCGCATTAGAAGCGCCATGGCGGAAAAAGGCTTCGTAATATAATCATCGCTTCCGAGACCGAGACCCATCGCGTAGTCATTTTCCGAATCCCGCGCGGTAAGCATGATGATCGGGACCGTGCTTGTCTTTCGTAACTCCGTGCATATTGCAAACCCGTCAGAGCCTGGCATCATCACATCAAGAATGACCAGATCACATGGTTTCTGCAAAAACCGCTCAAGCAACAGGTCTCCGGTCGGGAAATCTTCCGTCTCGTAACCGTCATTCGCGAGAAAGGTTCTGACAACCTGACGAATGTTATCATCATCGTCCGCAATATAGATTCGTTTTGCCTCATCTGCCATACCGGATGTCTCCTCCGTTTTTTCTTTCATTATAGCGGCGAAAACGGAATCTGACAATGGGTTTCCCCCTCGAAAACTGCCGCAATTCATACGAATGATTTCGTGTGTTTTTCGTAAATTTCGCACCTTTTTCTCGGAGATTTCCCGCTCTTTCGGAAGTATCATTACAATCGTAAAAGCCAAAACGAAACACACGCATCCCGAAACGAAGGAGGCACTCCATGTGTAAAATACAAAGCTGTTTCAACCGATATGAA